>NZ_JBBHKR010000091.1:0-3187 GCF_037389425.1 Stygiolobus sp. CP850M | reverse complement strand
AGGAAGGCAATAAAAAAAGAAGTCATAATACCCGAGGAGGAGGTATACGGATTATTAAAGGAACTTAAAGTGAAGAAAATATGGGTAGGTACTCCGTACGTTAAGGAAAGGACGTTGGAAGAGGTCGAATATTGGAGGTCTAAGGGCTTTGAAGTAATAGGCTACGACGGTTTGGGTAAGGTAAAAGGCGTTGATATTTCAAACACTCCCGTATTCACGGTGTATAGACTGGTTAAGAGAAATATAGATAGGGTGATTAATGCTGACGCGGTGTACATAGCATGTACTGCTTTGTCTACTTATGAGGCAGTGACTTATTTATATGAAGATCTAGGTATGCCGGTGATATCTGAAAACACAGCTACTATGTGGGGATCATTAAGAAAATTAAGAATAAAAGGGAGAATTCCAGGGATTAACATTTAGAATTATATTATAGTAAAGTTATTTCTAATAGTCAGTTACCTTAATAATCAATTCTGATCAGAAATTAAAGAGCTTTTACTTACTCTTAAATAATTGAATTTAGGATAATAATGTTTATATACAAGAAATTAAAAAAACATACTATATGTTAAATTCCGTTAGGCTCACTCTCAATTCATCTAGATCTGAAATCATGAAAATCTTTACTGATCCTTTTAGACTTAGTGGAGTTATCTCCCACTTTGTAATTCTTCAGGCTTATGATAATAACCTCGGTAGGTTTGTAAGTCCTTCGCAAGCACTTAAAGATAAAATCCCCAATCTCTACAAAGTCTTATATGTTTTCGGCACTCCAGACACTGGTATTAAAACTCTAATCGGGACATTAAAAGGGCCTGAAATAATTACTGGTGGAGTTCAGTATAAAGGTAAAGACGATGAAAACACTTTCGAACTTAATATGCAAATTATGTCTCAAGAGATGACTAATAAGACGGTAGTTACCATTACCACTAGTTTAGTTTATAATCCGTCTATGAAACATAAGCTGTTTGGAAAGGAAATAAAAGAACTTAAAGACCAATTTAACTTTCCCGAACATATCGTAAAAGAACATATAGTACCCTACTTAAACTTGACCTACAAACTTGAAGAAGTAGTGTATCTGCTGTCGGAGTAATGCACTCACTTTTTATATCGAGACTGTTAACAGTGAATGAAGTGAAAGGCGAAAGTAAGGGTACAAAAAGGAGATTTCATTTCTATTTACCCGAAGAGAAGATTGTCCAATACATTGCAAAGATCATAGAGGTTATTCTACTTGTAGCTATAGGAATAGTTATAGTGTACACAGTAATAGACATTTTCTTGTTAATTCCTTCAGGCCTGCTGAGCGAGATATTCGGACTTGTAGGTAACGCGTTTCTTGTTGTAGTGCTTCTTGAGCTATTTCAAAGTATAGTAGACTTTGGAAAAGGGAGAGGGAGGAGTGTAGTATACGTTATGGACGCTACCATGAGCTTCGTCCTAAGGGAGGTCATCATCGAATTAATCAACGGAGTGAGCAGCATGTCTGATCTTTTATACTTGGCCTCCATAATCCTGCTCGTAGCACTCAGTAGGTTCCTGATCTCCTTCAGGCTCACGAAAAAAGGGCGTAAACATTAGGTGCAGTTTTCCGTTTTTGTTAAATTATATTAAAAAGCTTTAATTTAATCACCACAATGTTAATGATTATGATAGACGTAAATGACTTCCAACCCGTATTGAGGATGGGCATTACGATAGATGAAGAGGCATATATTGCGAGGAAACTTTCCTCAATGATTGACATAAAAAAAGAGAGGATTCTGGACATAGCTCCGGGTAACTGTTTGATCCCTATTTATCTTTCCTTAGAACTTAATAAGGAGATAAGCGGAGTTGACGACTGGAAGTATTTCAAGAAGGATGAGGCTGAGAGATTGATAAGAAAGTATGGTGCCAGAGTGAATTTGTTTTATGGTCTCCCTCAAATGCCCTTTAAGGATAATAGTTTCTCTCTAGTTTACAGCGTAATGTACTTTTACAACCTAAAAAGAGAGATAATGAAAGTACTTGTTTCTGAGATAAGGAGAGTTCTTGAAGGTCAAGGTACTGTTCTAATAGTAGATCCTATAATGACTAGAGGGAAGATAAGAAAGGAGATGGAAGAGGGGAAATTTAAACTTGTAGAATATACTGAAGCAAATGCGTTATCTTTTAGTAAATGGGAAAAAATTAGTTAACTTCGTCACTCCAGCCTATAGTTAAACTTAGATTTAGAGATACCTAAGAGTACTACTCCAACTAGAAGGATGAGTATGGGAATGAAAAATTTAGGCTCTGGTGCAAGTTGGTTAAAGTAAGGTATATAATTAATGGCGGGTGTTACGTCTATCAGGAATATTATTATCGACAGAATAGTAAGGAATAAGCCCGTAATTAGTGTGGTATAAGAATACGTGTACTTTACGAATAGGTCATGCCAGTCTACTTCTCTTGTCTTAACTAAGTAAGCTCCGTTCTTCATGAAAGTAAGGGAGTAATCCTTTCCGATCATGGCGAAACCGTTCATGCGGCCGAAACCTAATTCCCTTGCTTCCTCATTACCCTTCTTGACGTTGAACTTTATTATCTCAGCCCACTCCTTTGGATTCTCCACGTTCTTACTTTCTATCACATTTCCTTGGTCGTCAAATTTGATATGTCCAACATAGCCCTTGAAAGTCATGTTAAACACCTCCGCTATTCTCGATTGCGAATTTTATTACATAGTCCCAGTTAGTCTCCTTAGCCCTTACAAAATATACCATGTCCTTAATTACCGCAAGTCCTAAATCATCGACTATCATGGCATATCCTAATAAGGGGTCTAATAGCTTAAGTCTCTTAGCCTCTTCTTTTCCTATTTCCATGTTTTCCTTAAGTCTCTTAGCTAACTTAGATAAGTCCACTTTAGTGATGTCCATTCCATAAATCTTCTCCAAGTGTTCACCGCTAAAACGGTAAACTGCCAATAAACCTGGTATTTTTTGGAAAGTAATTTGTGACATTTATTAATATTTTGAATTTAGGCTTTAAAAATATATCATTGAAATTAGTCTAATATTATTAAAAAACAAGACTTATTTACTTAAACATCAAGCAAAAAGATAGTAGTTTTTATAATCTTCTGGCTCCAAAAACTCGTTTGTGAAGTCCAATTTGCAGTATCAACCCAGAAGCAGTTACAGTTAAAACA
>NZ_JBBHKR010000090.1:0-28362 GCF_037389425.1 Stygiolobus sp. CP850M | reverse complement strand
TATACTATTATATAGTGAGGGATAAAGAATCGGAACTGTAAAAGAACCTATTTGTATGAATGCAATTCCAAACATAAAGTATAGTATGAAGAAAAAAGCCAAAATCATAACCACTCTTTTAATCCTAGTAAGTAATTCCTTAATATGCTCTAGTAAGGGTAATTCTTTGTCTTGAGTCTCTCTCTGATAACTCATTTATTAACGCCACCTTGTTGCTTTTTGAGCCTTTCAATTTCCTCTTCTAATTCCCTTATTCTTTCTTCCAAGATCTTTACTCTTATATCTTTAGCTGCGTCATTCAGAGTAGTTGACGTCTCCCTAAAAGCTCTAGAAGTTACTTGAGTAGTCTCTCTTACTATTTCGTCGGTAGAGTTTGTCACATCCTCTAATTCTCTCCTGAGTTCACTCACTAATTCACTCTGTTTTCTCTTGAGTTCGTTATACCCTCTAATAGCAGACTTTATAGCGGATAAGGAATTCTTATCACCTGAAAATAGGAGGAGACCAACTAATACTAAAACCAAAAAATCATCTATTGAATTAATCATATCCCCCACCTTTAGGGGATTCAACTATTCTGTTGCCTTTGCTGCTTTTTGAGCTCCTCTAACTGTTTCTGTAGTTCTTCTATCTTTCTCTGTAGTTCTGCTTCTTTAGAAGACTGAAGCTGTTGGAAATTCTGGTTTTGAGCTTGTTGCATTTGCATTAACTCCATTTCAGCTTCCATCTTACCCTTCTTGAATTCGCCGGTTGCCCTACCCAAAGACCTAAAGATCTCAGGGATTTTAGATGCACCAAAGAACACTATTATGGCGACAATGATTAGTATTATCACGTCATTAGGAACTAACCCTACCATATTTTATCACAAATAAATTCTTGTATTTCGTACTAATAAACTTTCGCTTCGCTTAAAATAAATAACAAATGAAATTATGGTAAACTAAGCATATTTTAATTAGTTATTTAATAAATACTATTTCAGGGATTTAAGCATTATTCGCAAATATTATGTTTATTCGTAATTATACTTAATTTATTTAAGTAATGCTAAAATACATAATTAGATTTAATTACTAGAATTATTTCAACTCTAGTTCTTTTTAATAGAGACAGATAGTTTCTAGAACTAAAGAGCATTCATATCACTAAATATTTCATTAAATTTATAATAACTTCTTGTCTGTTTTTGTGATATCTTTTACGCCCCATCGAAATAACCTAAATATATTCTCTCTAAGTTAAGAGTAAAATTTTTAAATGGTTAAAAGACCTTTGCCTTAGGTGGTCAGATGGAAGAATCTTAGAGACGATAGATCTTGGGTATGCTTACGTTGAGGACAACTTCGTGATAAGACATGTTAACATGGAAATGCACGATAACGAACTAGTTGCTATAGTTGGCCCCTCTGGAATAGGAAAATCAACCTTGTTGCGAATTCTAGGAGGGTTCGTTCAACCAAAAGAGGGAGAAGTGAGATTACTAGGGAAGAGAGTTCTTCAACCTTCTCCTAAGATAGCACTTATCCATCAATCGATAGCTACATTCCCTTGGATGACAGCCCTTGATAATGTTAGACTCGGGTTAAAGTATAGAAAACTCTCTAAAGAGGAGGAAATAAGGATTGCTAAAAAGATGCTTGAGTTAGTTGGACTATCAGGATTTGAGAACTTCTATCCTAAACAAATGAGCGGAGGAATGAGGCAAAGAATAGCCATAGCTAGAGCACTAGCTGCTGAACCTCTAGTCCTTCTTATGGACGAACCTTTCTCCCACTTAGATGAGTTGACAGCTGAGGGTCTTAGGCAAGAAGTTTACCAAATGTTGTTTAGCGAAGAGTCTCCATTGAAGACGGTGGTATTAGTATCTCACAACTTATTCGAAGTTGTAGAACTGGCGGATAGAGTTTATGTCTTAAACGGTATACCTGCCACTGTAGTCGGCGATATAAAAATTAACTTACCAAGACCGAGAGATCAGCACGACCCCGAATTACAAGAATACGTAGATACTCTTTACAAGTTATTGAGCCCATCTCTCAAAAAGAAATTAACGGATGGAAAAGGTGAGACTATTTGACCGACTTTCTCTCCATACTTCCTACCCTTATTTTGGCTTCGTTGGTATCTATAGGAAGAGTATGGATAACTATTCTATTTTCCATAGTCAGTGGGTGGTTTCTAGCATGGGCTTCTATTAAGAGCAAGGTTTTTGAAAACACTTACATTAGCTTAAGCGAAGTTTTTGAGTCAGTCCCGGTCTTTAGTTTCCTACCTATAGTATTTATCTTCTTCGTTTATGATATTGGCGGTGGCTTAGGTATAGAATTATCTGTACTCTTCTTAGTGTTCACAGCAACAGTATGGAATATCTGGATGGGGATTTATCAGGCTTTTAAGACAATTCCTCATGACTTAGTAGAAGTCACCGAAAACTATAAACTAGGTTTTTGGGGGAAGATGCTAAAACTTTATATTCCATATTCTGTTCCGCGGATAGCTTCTGAGCTAATGTCGAGTTTTTCTGATGGCTTATTCTACATAACCGTAAGCGAGGTTTTTAGTGTAGGTACTAGAAATTTTGAGGTTTTCGGCATAGGTTCGGTCATAGCTAATTTAACCCAAGAAGGAAACTACCTAGGAGCTTTAGAAGGTGTAGTTGTAATCGGAATCTTTGTAGCTGTAATAACATACTTACTCAGGGAATTTGCAAAGTACAGCGTTTCTAAATATGGTTTAGACACCGAGATGATTATAAGAAAGAAAGGTAGGCTTAATATAAGAAGTTCTTTAAGGGTTACAAACAGTTTGCCAACTTTCACTAAAATAGCTAGAGTATTCCCTACTTTAGACAAACTCAGGAGAAGTTCCACTGAAGACTATTACGAGGAGCCGCGTAAAAGAGAAAAATTATGGAAAATTGTAGGTGGGACTATAGGCGTAGTATTGCTAGTCTTAATTATATACGGTGCTGTGGGAATTATAATATCCGTACCCTTTACCGAATGGGCTCAGCTAATTTCTTCAATACCAAGAGATTTAGTCGCTATAGGTGTCGATTACCTGAGAGTAGGAATAATAGCTGGAGTTTCCTTTTTACTTGCTGTATTTCTAGGTTATTATTTATCTACTCACGAGAGAGTTGAAAAAGTAGTAATTCCAGTGATCCAGTCCTTTGCTACATTACCTGCCCCTGCTTATATTCCCCTAGTCTATCTAGTTACTTTACCGCTTGTTCACGAAGTCTTTGGACCTTTCACCAACGAGTTTTATGTACTATTTATCGGCTTTATATCTACGTTTTATTACTTATTTTACAGTTTCTGGCTAGGGGTAAAGAACATGCCTACACAGTATTGGGAAATCATGAAAAATTACCAGTTAGGTTTCTTTGAGAAAATGAAAAGTATAATACTCCCGAGCACACTACCTTACATAGTTACCGGTTTGTCAAGCACCATAAATAGTGCATGGGGTGGTTTAGCAATAGCAGAATACTGGCCTAACATAATAAATGGACATAACTTATACGTTAGAACCGGGATGATGAGGGACATAGTCTATTACACAAATGTGGGAGACATAGCAGACGCAGTATGGCTTTCGTTCCTCTTCGGAATAATAGTAGTATTATACTCAATACTATTTACTAGAAAACTTATGGACTTGTCTAGGCAAAAGTATGTAGCAGAAGAAGGAATATACTTAGCTTAAACCCCTTTTTCTCAGCTTTACCTTGAACAGTTACTTATGAATTTATTATGCTCGACTTACATTTTGAAAAAGATGATGTGGAATCCGGGAACTGAGTATGATGACAAAGCGCGAGCACTGAACTTTTCTTTTTTTAATTTACACGAAACAATTTGTAAAGTTAAAACCTTTTAAACCCCTAAAACAATAATATTATGACTTAAAATGCCACCATTCAATAAAGTTCTCGTAGCAAACAGAGGAGAAATAGCAGTAAGAGTAATGAAGGCAATTAAAGAGATGGGAATGAAAGCAGTTGCTGTATACTCTGAAGCTGATAAATACGCTTTACATGTGAAGTATGCTGATGAAGCTTATTATATTGGGCCTGCTCCTGCGTTACAGAGCTACCTGAACATTCAGGCAATTATCGACGCTGCTGAAAAAGCGCATGCAGATGCTGTCCACCCTGGTTACGGATTCTTGTCAGAAAACGCTGACTTCGCGGAAGCAGTACTAAAAGCTGGCATAACATGGATAGGACCCTCGGTAGAAGCAATGAGATCGATAAAGAGTAAGTTGGACGGAAAGAGAATAGCTAAAATGGCAGGAGTTCCCATTTCACCCGGTTCCGACGGACCATTAGAAAGCCTAGATGAAGCCCTGAAACTAGCGGAAAAAATAGGTTACCCAATTATGGTAAAGGCTGCATTCGGAGGAGGAGGTACTGGTATAACTAGAGTAGATAATCCTGAGCAATTACAGGAGGTTTGGGAGAGGAATAAAAGATTAGCATATCAAGCGTTCGGTAAAGCTGATCTATATATCGAAAAAGCAGCTGTTAATCCGAGGCACATAGAATTCCAGTTAATTGGAGACAGACATGGAAATTACGTAGTAGCATGGGAGAGAGAATGCACTATCCAGAGGAGAAACCAGAAGTTGATAGAAGAAGCACCTTCTCCAGCTCTGAAAATGGAAGACAGAGAGAGAATGTTCGAACCCATTATCAAGTTCGGACAAATTATAAAGTATCACACTTTGGGTACATTTGAAACCGTATTTTCTGACGTAACTAGAGACTTCTACTTCTTAGAATTGAACAAACGACTACAAGTAGAGCACCCAGTAACTGAATTGATATTCAGAATAGACCTTGTAAAGTTGCAGATAAATCTCGCAGCTGATGGTTATTTACCTTTTACGCAGGAGGAATTAAATAAGAGATATAGAGGACATGCTATAGAATATAGAATAAATGCTGAAGATCCTATAAATGACTTCACCGGTAGCTCTGGATATGTCACTTACTACAAGGAGCCCTCAGGCCCTGGAGTAAGGGTAGATAGTGGTATAACTGCTGGTAGCTACGTACCTCCGTATTATGATTCTTTAGTTTCTAAATTAATCGTTTATGGTGAGAATAGAGAATATGCAATACAAGCTGGTATAAGAGCGTTAAATGACTATAAGATTGGAGGAATTAAGACTGTTATCGAGTTATACAAATGGATATCCAGAGATGAGGACTTCTTAAAAGGAAAGTTCACAACAGCATACATTTCAGAGAAGAGGGAACAATTTGTTAAATACCTGAAGGCTAAGGAAGATATGAAGGCTGCATTAGCAGCATCAATTTATGAGAGAGGCTATATGAAGAAAGCAACAATATCTACACAACAGCAGCAAAATACAACAAGAAGAACCTCCGGATGGAAGACCTACGGTATTTCAGCTCAGTCTTCTTATAGGGTGATGTGGTAATGAAAATACTCAGAGTATTTTCGGATTTAGGCGATGTAACTACTTTGACTTACGACCAAAAAGGCAACAAAGACAAGATAAAGACCGAGATAGGAGAATACGAAATAGAGTACTTAGGCTCTGGGTGGAGAGAAGGTGAGTTATTATTCAAAGTTAACGGGGAGATCCATAGAGTATACTTTGACAACGGATTTATCATAATAGATGATGAGGCGCTCTTCAAGATCGACAGAATATCAGAGAGCGCAGTTGAGGAAGGAAAGTCTTTAGAAGAACTAATAAGAGGAAAAGAGGGCGAGATACTCTCGCCAATGCAGGGAAGAATAGTTCAGGTAAGAGTAAAAGAGGGCGACATTGTAAACAAGGGACAACCGTTATTATCTATTGAAGCTATGAAGAGTGAAACAGTCATATCAGCTCCAGTTTCAGGAACTGTACAAAAGATAATGATAAAGCCGGGACAAGGTGTAAAGAAAGGAGACTTATTATTAATAATTAAGTGATAAGATTTTTTCAAATGTTTAAAATGTATAAAAATTTAAAACTAAATATGGGTGATATATAATCAATAGGTGAGGAGAACTATGTCAGCTGAAAAATCCGCATATGAAAAATTATTAGATGAATTAAGGCAAAGAAAAGAAAAAGCATATAAAGGAGGAGGAGACGAAAGGATAAAGGCACAACACTCTAAAGGTAAACTAACAGCCAGAGAAAGGCTTGCACTATTATTTGACGAAGGCACGTTTAACGAGATTATGACGTTCGCTACTACAAGAGCTACAGAGTTCGGGCTCGATAAAGAAAGATATTACGGTGACGGTGTGGTAACTGGTTGGGGTAAGGTAGACGGAAGGACTGTCTTTGCTTACGCTCAAGACTTTACGGAAATCGGCGGAACCTTAGGGGAAATACACGCTGCAAAGATAGGAAAGATTTATGAATTAGCACTTAAGGTAGGTGCGCCAGTAGTAGGAATTAACGACTCAGGTGGTGCTAGAATTCAAGAAGGAGCAATGGCACTAGAAGGATATGGTCTTGTATTCAAGAATAACGTAATGGCCTCTGGAGTAATTCCACAGATAACTATTATGGCTGGACCAGCTGCAGGAGGAGCAGTGTATTCCCCAGCACTTACCGACTTCATTATCATGATCAAAGGGGACGCTTACTATATGTTCGTAACTGGTCCAGAGATCACCAAAGTAGTATTAGGCGAAGAAGTTACCTTCCAAGACTTAGGGGGAGCAGCTGTTCACGCTAGTAAATCCGGTGTAGTGCACTTTATGGTTGACAGTGAACAAGAAGCAATAAACACGGCAAAGAAATTGTTATCTTACTTACCTTCAAACAATATGGAAGAACCACCTTACATGGACACTGGTGACCCAATGGACAGAGATGTTAGCGGAGTAGATCAAATAATGCCAGATGACCCAGCAAAACCGTATAACATGAAGGAAATAATAAGTAGAATAGTTGATAACGGCGAGTTCTTAGAAGTTCACAAACACTGGGCTAGGAATATAATAGTAGGATTCGCTAGGATCGGTGGAAACGTAGTGGGAATCGTAGCTAATAACCCAGAAGAGTTCGGAGGTTCAATCGATATTGATGCAGCTGATAAGGCTGCAAGGTTCATCAGGTTCTGTGACGCGTTTAACATACCATTGATAAGCTTAGTAGACACACCAGGGTATGTTCCGGGGACCGACCAAGAGTATAAGGGAATAATTAGACACGGTGCTAAGATGTTATATGCCTTTGCTGAGGCTACTGTGCCCAAGATAACAATGATTGTCAGGAAATCTTATGGCGGAGCCCATATAGCCATGAGCATTAAAAGCTTAGGTGCTGACCTAGTTTACGCATGGCCTACGGCAGAAATTGCTGTAACCGGACCGGAGGGTGCAGTAAGGATCTTATACAAGAGAGAGATTCAGCAAGCAAGTAACCCAGACGACTTCATAAAGCAGAAGATAGCTGAGTATAGGAAGTTGTTCGCCAACCCATACTGGGCAGCTGAGAAGGGATTAGTTGACGACGTAATTGAACCCAAAGATACTAGGAGAGTTATAGCTGCTGCTCTTGAAATGTTGAGGAATAAGAGAGAATACAGGTATCCTAAGAAGCACGGTAATATTCCACTATAACATAACACAAACTTTTTTCTTTTTTCTCGATCTTTACCTCCCTTCCTAATGCTTTGAGTAATAAAATTAACTCCTTTAATGTTTCACAATCCCCACTAAATTGCCTCTCTCCGTTCAAAAACCTAAGTAATAGCTCTTGCAGCTTCTCTGACAATTTTTTCACCTATTTTTGGTCCTAACAATTGTTTCACTTTCTCAGGATTCATTATTATCTCCTCCGGTGTCTTTATCCCGTGAGAATAGAGTAATCTAGCCCTCACTCTTCCTATTCCCGAGACCTTAATCAAGGGAATTAATTCCTCTTTTACCCCGTCCTTAACTCTCATGTGGAGTTTTTCTAATACCTCTTTATGTTCCTTCAGACCAAGTACTGAGGCTACATGGAAGCCACTGTAGGTGAGCCAATCCATAGTTTCAATGATAGCTCTTAAGTCCCCGGAACCTATTCCATACCTACCTAAGATAGTGTCTTCGTCTACTTCCTCTATCCAATCCCTCATAATAAACGCAACTTTAAGGGAGGAAAGATAGTTCGATAGTTCATACTCGTCGTAAGGCTCTTCTATGAATAGTTCGCAGTCTAGCTCGTCTAATAGGACGTCCTCTTCAGCCTTAGTTATACTTACTAAGGGACCGTCTGGAGTGTATGCAAGCATATGGAAATAGGCTATTTCACACCTTTTTTCATTTCGGGTAAGGGCATCCTTTATTGTAACGGCTGTGAACGGGTTAAGATATAAATCTGAAATTCTCCTGCCAAACCTCGTTAAAGTTAAGTACTCATCCTTTTGAGCAATAAACTCGTTATCAAGTAACCAGTTTAAAGCTTGCTTAAAATATTTCTTTGCTAGCTCCTTCGGAAGTAAAGTGTCTTGTATGTAATCGGTCAAAGTCTTTTCGGTCACATCTTCTTCGGAAGAGATTATGCTCAGGATAAAGGAATAGAATGCACTTTCTGATCCCAATTTTGACTCTATAGGCTCGACATCTGAATTCAGATACCTCTGCATAACCTTGTCTACTTCACTCTTTGTCCTCACAACCACCACAGACTCTCCGTATTCATCAAATCCTGGTCTACCTGCCCTTCCGCTCATCTGTTTGTACTCCATCACTGGAATATATTCCGTGAAACCTATGACCTTCCTATTAAATCTGTGTATATCACCTATAACTACAGCTCTCGCCGGTAAATTAACACCGGCAGCAAGTGTCGGAGTAGCTACTATGACTTTGATGATCCTATCTCTAAATGCGTTTTCGATTATATCGCGTAACCCCTTAGACAATCCTGCATGGTGATATGCTACTCCTTTAAGTATTAGGTTATAAAGTGCCTCTTTTTCATTGCTTCCTCCGTCTTCTACTTCCTTAACCCTCTCTGCTACCTCGTGAAGTTTTTTATCGTTTAATTTTACAAAATTCATGTATTGTGAGATCTTAACTGCGGTAGCCTCTGCATACTTCCTAGAAGACCTAAATATTAAGACTTGACCATCCTTAGAGATCACGTCTAGGGCGTATGCTACAATAGGGCATTCGCCATATACCTTTCTGAACGTTCCGTCCTTATACATTACTACAAAGTCCTTCTTTTTATTGCCAACATATAGCACACCTTCCTTTAAAGGTACTGGTCTCCAGTTGGTAGCTACTACATCTGCCTTTAGCCACTCTGCGATCTGTTTATAGTTCCCAATAGTCGCACTCAGGGCTAAAATTGTACCTTTTCTTTTAGCTCTTACCGCTACGCTTTCAACTACTGGTCCCCTTTCAGGATCATTCATATAGTGGAACTCATCTAATACAAAGTAATCTACTTCCTTAAGCCAAGGAGAGTTATGCCTCCATAGGGAATCTAACTTCTCATAGGTCGCAACTATAATATCGTAATCCTTTAACCAGTAGTCATCAGTGTCATAATCCCCACTGGTCATTGCTACTTTCAGCCCTAACTGTTCCCAGTCCTTAAAAGTAACGTATTTTTCGTTAGTTAGGGCTCTGAGAGGTGTAGCATAGACTGCTTTTCCTCCTTTGTTTATGAGATGACTTACCATACCGAGTTCAGCCATCAGAGTTTTACCAGAAGCTGTAGGAGAAACAATAAGTAAGGGTTTATCATCTAATAAACCTTTTTGAACAGCCTCTGTCTGTGGTGGATTAAGTTTTTGAATCCCCCTTTTTTTGAGGATATCCTTAATTTTCTCGTTTACAGGTAATGAATCAACACTTATACATGTCATTTTTAAAATGTAAATGTTATTAACAAAAGCCTTTTTAAGAATTTATCCGCATCTCTAAAGTAGGATATTGCCTAATTAGACTACTAACTAATTCTATCACTATAAAAAGATTACTAGCCCTTTTTTACTAGGAAAAACTTTTCTAAATAAAAAGAAATGAGATTTGTGATTCCTATGAATGGTGTTAAAAAACTAGACGACATTACATACGAACTCGAATTCAATAGTGTTAAGACGATTTCCTTTAAACTGGATGAGGAATTTCTCAGAGAAATAGACGAGATGGTTAAAGTAATGGGTTATAGTAACAGAAGTGACTTGATTAGAGACGCTATAATAGCATATATTAAGGAGTTAGAAAGAAAGGATGGTAGTGAGTAGTTCGAACTTACTTGAATATTTTATATTTGTCATTGGTTTGATCTCATCATTTTTAGTTGGTGGAAATAACTCTGCGATAGCTTTAGGAATATTAGTCTCAACTAATGTGTTAAGGAGGAGATTATCCTACCTAATTAATGCCATTTCACTGTTCTCTGGAGCGTCGATCGGTAGCATTACTATGGAATCCAGCATTTACGGTTTAGTAAGTTCACAGAACTTTTTACTTTTGGAAATAGTACTCTCTGCTATTCTTTTTTCCTCTACGGTCACGTTTTACTACCTTAATAAAATAGGAATTCCAGCATCATTAAGCCAGATGATTTACCCTTCGTTAGCCAGTGTAGTGCTGATAGCAAGAGGTACAATAGGATTTGACTGGGGTAAATTCGACTTCACTGTGTTGTCATGGATTCTTTCACCTTTAGTCGCCATAACTACATCACTTTCTATGTATTTCTTTCTAAAGAACTTCTTAAAGAGCGAAAGAAATTTCATCCGAGAAATTAGATATTATAAATACGGTCTAATAATTTCCTCTATTTTCACTTCTTTCGTAACGGGGGCTAACGCAATAGGAATAATTATATCTGCTGGACTAATCAGCGAACCATTCTACATTACGGCACCAATTTACGCTACTGCAGCAAGCTTAGGAATTTATTTAAGTTCGAGAAAGGCTGTAATAACGGTAGGTTTTAGAATAACAAGGCTCGGGTACACTGCCGCTTCTTCAGCACTTATAGGAAGTGACATAATATCTGAGGTATTTACCATTTTTGGTATCCCCATATCAATAACACAGACAATAATGGGTGGAATAATAGGATTAAGTTTGAGAAGCTTTGGATATGACGTTCAAAGGCAGTTGAAACAAATTGCGAAAGGATGGATTGTTTCCCCTATGTTGGCAATGATTGTAAGCTTGGCGGCTTATGGGATTTTAAGGAGCATATTAGGACTTTAACGTAGCATAGAGGACTTCAATACTTAACGTAGCATCTTCCATGAAGTCAAGAATGTCATCTAAGAAGAATATCACATCCCTCATCTGAAGGATAGTGATGAGGTCTATGTCTTTCTCCATTGAATATAGTCTTGAAATGAGCATATCCTTTAGCTCATCACCACTTCTCTCCAACATTTGTATCTCTTTCCCTACTTTTAGCGCTTCATTGATATCATTGGATAGTTTAGATAACATATCCTCCAGCCTCTCTGATGCCTCATCTATCGTAGACAAATAAGATAATATGCTCTCCCTCAAGTTAATGAGACATTTTTCCGCTGGTTTTCTAGAAGATACAGCCCTTGCCGCGTCTTTTATTGCAGCACTGGTTTGATATAATGCCTGAGTTAGCATTACAATAGCTTCCTTAAAATCCGGTAAAAACGCGCCACCATATATAATGGATAATGTTTCCTCTCTAGACATTGCTATCCTTTCGGTTACCGTCTTGATCTTAACTATATTTGAATTCACGGTATCTTCTTCATTATTTAAAACTCCAACGAATAACTGTCTAAGACTACCACAAGCAACTTTCAGGTCCTCGCCAATCTTCACTAGTTTAATAAAGAGTTCCTCCTCTTTATTCAGTTTAAACTTAATCATTTAAGTTATCTCCTTACATGAAAGTTAAAAACCTACTCTAAAACGTTTATGCTATGCCATTATCTACTATCTAAAGGAATATATTTCCTGCCTATTTCACCCTTATAGTACGCTTTAGGTCTTATTATCTTGTTATCTTTCACGTACTCTAATATATGTGCTATCCATCCAGTAACCCTAGCCGACGCGAAAACCGTCGGGAAGAACTCTGGCTCGAAGCCTAGTGCATAAAATACAATGCTAGAGTAGAAATCTACGTTAGGGTATATCCCTTTTGATCCTAGATACTTAATTCCTATTTCTTCTACCTTCTCGGCTATCTCATAAAGTCTCCTAATCTCTCCCCCCTTTTTTTCAGCTAACAGTTTTGCATAGGACTTCAATATTCTAGCCCTTGGATCATAAGTCTTATAAACTCTATGACCAAAACCCATTATCCTTTGTTTATTAGCCAGTCTATTAAGAATGTATTTCTCTACATTTTCTACATCTCCTATTTCCCTGAACATCTTGAGCGCTTCATAATTTGCACCTCCGTGTAACGGACCTTTTAACGCCGAGATGCCTGCTATAATAGCCGAATATATGTCGGAAAGTGTGGATGCTACTACCAAGGAAGCGAAAGTGGACGCATTCATTTCATGATCTATATGGAGAATCATGGCAACGTCCATTGCCCTACATTCCTCTTCACTAGGTTTTGTTCCATTAACCATGTAGAGGAAATTTGCAGCGTGTGAAAGGCTAGTATCTGGTTCTACAGGCTCTAAATCCCTTCTTAATCTGATATAGTAAGAAATTATAGTAGGAAATTTAGATATTAGGTTAATTATACTCTGTTCTGAAACACTGTAAGTATGAGAATTTTCCTCGAGCCCCATAATACTGACTGCTGTTCTCAGTACGTCCATGGGATAAGCGTTCTTTTTTACGCCTTTTAAAAATTCTTTAACCCTATCTGAAATACCCCTTGACTCCCTCAAAGACTTAACGAAATTCTCGTACTCATATACGTTAGGTAGCTTCCCGTAAAGTATAAGGTAACTAGTTTCTTCAAAATTGGAAAATTCAGCCAAGTCGTAAATAGAATATCCTCTATAATAAAGTCTACCTAGTTCACCGTCTATATAAGTTATTTCCGTCTCTTTAACATAAACGTCCTCAAGACCCTTCTTTATCTCCATGTTTAGCCAACTCCTTTAATTTACTTAAAGCAAACTCTTTATCTTTCTTCTCCACTTTTATCTTTTCTATAATATCTTCTAAGGTGTAAATTACTTCATAGGCTACCTTCCTATTCACGGGAAAAGGTATGCCGTCCTTACCTCCTATGGCATATGCATACTTAAACGGATCATAAGGATAATTAACAGGGTCCTCGTAAGACGGTGGTTCATTGTAGATTAAGTCGGCTACGAGATATAATGCCCTCGCCGTAGAAGGGCCTATACCATTCAATAATGCCTCCTCTAGGTTTATTGGGTTAAACTCATAGACCTTATTCAACACTTCCTTGACCCTTCTCAAGTCATTAGGTTTCATGTAGATTAACTTTACTTTAGGAGATATTTTCACGTTAAACGCTTGAGAGAACAATGTAGACTGACCTTTAAGCAGGTTCTGTGCCATTTCTATCTGGGATACCACTTTGGTCGGATTCTCCCTTATTAAATCGAGAAGTATTTTGCGTGTATTCTCTCTATCTCTTCTTACACTGTCTATGGCTACATCATGCCTTATCCCAGCTATACCTTGGTGAGGTTCTATCGTAAATTTTCTTGTATAGAACCAATGATATCTTCTAGCATATCTTGTCTTAAGATTCATGCCTTGTTGTATTATCGCCCATTTGCCACTTTTAGTAACTAACATAGAATGATGATATAATGTGTGACCGTCTTGAACTAATACGCTATCTACTTTAGCAACTAGCCTACTTGCCCTTTCCAGTTCCCCGACATCCGCGTCGATTTTTTTGTCTAGAACTCTTAATTCCTCTGGGACTTTAAGCGCTTTTTTACCTTTTCCTCCTAATACAGCAATGCCTTCATCGTCAATGCTTACTACTTCCTTTAATATTCCCAAGGTTACAGTTGTTGATCCAGATGAGTCCCAATCCATACCTATTACGTTGTTGAATGCTTGAAACCACAAGGGATTTGATAACCTTTCTAATACTTTTTCCTCGCCCCATTCTATAATCATAACGTCTATAATAGCTTTTGATAGTCTCTTCATTATAGAGGCTAACCAGGAAGGGACTTTGCCCTCATGGAGGGGTAAATCAGCTATACCTTCTAATCTCACAATACTTTTCTAATTGCTAGAGATAAATATAAATTGATGTTGATAGCTGCAACGTCTGATCTCCATTCACCCAAATATCTAACTCAGTTCTTTGCATCTTTCAGCAAAATTAGAGAGGCGGAGATTTCGCTATTTTTACTAGCTGGAGATCTGGCAGAACAAGGGGAATATAGGCACTTTACTCCGATTTACGAAGTCCTAAAGAAGTATAAGACCATTGCTGTTTTCGGAAATGAGGACTTTACCGACAAGAGGGAGTACTATAAGAAGTTTTTTAGTGAAATAATATGGCTAGAGGAACAATCTATGACCGTAGAGATACAAGGGTTAAAAATCGTTATAGTAGGTAGTGAAGGTATCTTGGAGAAACCTACAAAATGGCAGATGCTTCACGGGGTAGATGAAAGAACTTATCAAGAGAGGAAAGAAAAGATAGAAAAATTACTCTGCGAAAGCAAAGGAGATTTGAAGATCCTCCTTACCCATTACGCACCAACTTTTCGAACAGTTTTCGGTGAAAAGAAATCGATCTACCCCAATCTTGGATATCAGATACTAGAAACAACGGAATGTTTACCAGATCTAGCTATACACGGACATGCACACTACGCCAAAGTAGTTTATGGAGAAGTGAGAAAAACTAGAGTCTACAACGTAGCATTTCCAGCAAATAAAAAAATATTATTAATAAATTTAGACTCTTTGATCAGGAGGTAACTCGTCGTATTTCTTGAAGAATAAGTACCAAGCCTTGGCATTAGGTAGCTTCATTCTCATTTCAGCTTCGTCAAATACAGTAGGCGGAGGTACAATTACATCTTGTCCAGGTTGCCAGTTTGCCGGTAGTACGACTTTTGCCTTATAGTTTACTATTGCTGCCTTAGTTATCCTAAGTAACTCATCAATATTTCTACCGTATTCTAACGGGTATTGAGCTACAAACCTGATTATACCGTCAGGCGAAGCTAGCACTACAATTCTTATAGTCTGACCTGATGCATCGTCTAATGCATCTAACATTCTTGCAAACTTCTTATCAGGGTCAGCTATTACTGGGAAGGGTACTTTTACACCGTACCTCTGCTCTATATCCATTAACCACTGTATGTGTGAATAAATACTATCAACGCTTAATCCAATTAATTCTACACCTAGTTTCTTAAACTCTTCATATTTCTGAGAGAAGGCTACAAACTCAGTAGTACATACTGGCGTAAAGTCAGCGGGATGTGCAAATAAGAATAACCACTTTCCTTTGCCGAATACATCTTTATAGAAGTCTATTGGACCTTTAGTGGTTAGAACTTGTGTATCAGGAAACTTCTGATATAGTTTGACCATTTTAGAATCACTATGATCTCAAAACGTTTCGACTTTTTAAAGTATTTCTAATCAAAAGTAAAACGAAAAATCTTTTATTTTAAAAGGAGACATACAACTTTTCACAATTTTCTTCACATAGTTACGTTCTTCTTACCTTCATAATATATAAAACCGGTCTCAGTTACGACTTTTTTAACTATGTCAGAGGCCCAATTTAACAACGGACCCCTAATTCCTAGCCTATGAAGGAGAAACCTCCAGAATGGAGCTTTAAGACCCGCACCAGCTGCTAGTATGTGACCACCGCCACCTAGTTTCTCGGCAAACCTCCTCACGTCTATGCTGTTACTTCTAAACGATATTGCCTTTCCGTTCACTGATGCATAAACTAATGCACCGTATCGGTTCATCAAGAATTGAGAGGCATAACTAATATCCGGAGGTCCCCTCCATCTCACAGCCACTACTATGTTCTTTCCGTTGATATTCAGAACTCTAGTGTATTTATGTAAGTTCTCGTAACCCTTTAACTCCTTGTCTATTTGATCGAGCAAAATCTTTTCAAATTCATCATCCCATAGAACTCCATTGTAAAACTTATTGATTAAGTACTCCTTCCACTTATAGTCTTTATTATACTCCACAACACGCCTTAATTTTTCACCCATGGGATCATCATGAAGCCAGATGTCTACTGAACAGTCAGCACTAGCCAACTTTCTTGAGAACTCGTCTTGCGGATTCAGATTCTTATTTACTACTCCTGCACCACATGTAGACAAATCGTGATACACATTAACCCCTGTTTCTTGTAGCTTCCTCTTCCACTCCTCCTTCCACACATGGTGATCGAACCACTCTATTTCTGCTCCTTGACTTATTAATTTCTTTAAGTTCTCTATCACATTGTCTAAAGTAGATGCGTTTAAACCTATATCAGCTATCATAATCTTATAAACTCCTCTTAATTCCAAGCTCTTTAGTAAATTGTGGATCTTAGTAGGCTCTGTAAAAAACACTTTTTTCGGTAAAGAGTTAACAGCCCTAGCGTATATCGCAGCAGACGCAGTTCCATCAAAATCGTTATGTACGATAGCGTAATAATCCATGTCTCATCATTCGTTACTTTCTAGTAATAAATTTTATCCCTTCCGAGGTAGAAATCTTTCCTTTATACAGAAAATCTACTTGCCTTAATGACGCATAGTAATCAAATTCTGTTAAAGCTGAAATACCATCCTTTGCCACAACCACGTTATACCACCTCAAAGCCGCACTACCAGCCGTGTGAAGCACACAGATATTAGCTACTGTTCCGGTCATAATTACGTTCTTAATCCCCTTCACTCTCAATATATAATCTAACGGGGTCTCGAAAAACGCGTCGTATCTGTATTTCTTTATTAAGAAATCGTCTTTCTCAGGCTTTAACTCGTCTACGATTTCAGCACCCCAAGTTCCTGCAACAGCGTGTTCTCCCCAAATTTTGAATTCCGGATCATCCTTCATATGCCAATCCTGAGTATAAATAACGTAAGCCCCTTCACTTCTCGCTTTTTGTATCAATCTTTTAATAGCAGGAATTGTAGCTTCTGCCGTAGGTACGTATAACTTCCCTTCCTTTCTCACGAAATCGTTTTGCATATCAACTATTATCAGAGCAGTAGTAGAAGGATCTAATTCGACTTCTTTTTCTTCGGGAATATCGGGAGTTTCTACGGTGACTTTCATAATTAGAAGTTATCTGTTAACTTTTTAACCTTTTATAAAAGCGAATTTCACCTTTTTCTCTTTGTCTCTTTAGAAATTTTATCAGCCAACTTAAGTGCTTCGGGATAACCGAGCCTGGATAACGTGATCACGTCGATTAAATCCACCTTATTACCTATGCTAAAATAATATTTCCCTCGTTTTACACCAACTTTTTCTCCGTTAACAAGTATGTAAGTTTCTTCACCTTCTCTAACCTCTTCTCCGAACAACCTCGATTTAGCTACACCTATTGTCGGAATATCCAGTAAAACACCTATGACTGTAGCTATTCCGCTCCTTCTGGGATGGGCTAACCCGTGACCATCAACTAGCGTTAGTTGGCATTGGTCTTGGTATTTTTCGAGAGCTTTCATCATTAATGGAGCCTCCCTCATGAATAAAAACGTAGGAATATAGGGAAAGTTTACCTCACCAGTGAAGACGTAATGCTCGTATCTGTTGCCGTCAAAGTAAACTACCACTGCATAACCTATATTACCTTTGTATGCTATGTCTAAAGCACATACGCTTTTCACGTTTTCTACTCCTAAGTGGGTTATACTTACATTCCTAGCAACTAAATACTGAAACTTTACTAAGAAATTTAAAAGTGGGTCTTCCACTTGCCCTTCAACCTTTCCACTTCTAATACAAAAAGCTCTTGCTCATAAGTTTGGATTGCACCAGGTTTATATCGCCTTACTTCATCTATAGCAGATTCTGCATCTAGACCTTCAGATAAAACTAAGTAACTCGCTATCACAGTTCCAGTCCTTCCCATACCGCCTACGCAGTGAACTAGATTACCCTTTCCTTGTTTAAGCCAATTATAAATTATGATAAATTGCTCCATAGTAGGAGGATGACCATCTGGTATCTTAATATGATAGTACTCAAAACCTAGTTCTTTTAAGGTCTCATAATAATAGTCTACGTTGCCCCATGCCTCTTCTATTTCCCAATCCTCGGGCAAAATTAGAACTCTCTTTACTCCTCTTTGCCTCCACTCTTCTAACTCGTCTCGGGTGTAAGGTATAGGGGATCCGCCTATGATACCTTTTCTAACCCAGTACACTCATCATCACACTCTGCAGATCCGCTGTTCTTCATCCAATATTTATTATGGTGGGCTGTCCCTATAAATCCGTCTATAAAAAAAAAGGATCATCAAAGATTTAGCACTACACACTAAAAGTCGATTTGATTTAAATATATACTCATAAATTTCGGAAAGCTCATAATATTCATGTGCTAGACGGGATTGAAATAGAAGAGGGAAAAGAAAGGGAGGACTTTGCAGGATTTAAAATAAAACCTAAGATTATCGCTTACCCAAAAAATGAAGATGAAGTAGTAAAGATAGTCAATTACGCTAGGGATAACAATATCCCCATTGTAACTTATGGTGCTGGGACAAGCCTTGCTGGTCACCTACAGTGTGAAGGATGTATCTTAGTAGACATGAAACATATGGACAAGATCTTAGAAATTAACGAGATAGATTGGTATGTTAGAGTCCAACCTGCAGTAAATCTCGAGAGACTCAATATAGAACTTAGCAAAAAAGGATTTTTCTTTCCACCGGACCCTGCAAGTTACTTTCTGTGTTCAGTTGGCGGGGCTACTGCTAATGCTTCAGGTGGAATGAGAGGGGTAAAATACGGAACTTTCAGAGACTGGGTATTAGCATTAAGGGTAGTTTTACCTAACGGAAAGGTTGTGAAAATTGGAGAACCCCTAAGGAAAAACAGAGGAGGATACGACCTTCTACACTTGTTCGTAGGCAGTGAAGGAACATTGGGAATAATAACCGAGATTTGGCTGAGGATAATACCTTTACCTCAAAGTAAAATTTACACACTGTTAGTTTATGTAAATGATATAGAGGAAGCTGGGGAATTGATTTTTAACATAAGAAAGAAGGGAATCCTTCCTGAAATAGCCGAATATATTGATGACCAAGTGGTGAGAGCTTTAAATAGACAATTAAATGCGAGACTCGATGAGAGCGGAGGGGGTGTTTTCATTATTTCAGTTGAAGAAGAAAATTTACTAAAACTTCGAGATCTTCTAGCGGATAAAAAATACATAATAACCGAGGGAGATGAAGCAGAGAAAATATATTCAATCAGAGCACAATCGGCAATAGCGCTTAAGGCAGAAGCGAAACTAATGTATGTAGAGGACATAGTAGTACCCGTTTCCCGTTTAATTGATGCTATAAAGAGAATAAAAGAGATCGAAAAGAAATATAACATAAGAATGCCGGTAATAGCTCATATAGGCGACGGTAATTTACACCCCAACATAATTCTAGACGACCCACTAAAAGCTCAAGAGATCTTTGAAGAAGTCGCTAAGATAGCGATAGAGCTAGGAGGTTCCATATCAGGAGAACATGGTATAGGAGTTCAGAAGGCTAAGGTACTGGCTGAGCAACTTAGTGCACATAACGGTAAAGAGGTTTTAAAAATAATGAAGGGAATAAAGGATTTAATAGACCCCTACCATATTATGAACCCCGACAAATTTGTTGAATTAGCTTACAAACTGAGTGAGAAAAATGAGGGCTCTATTTCCAGGTAGGTTTCAGCCCTTTCATCTAGGGCATATGGCTGCTATCCAATGGTTATTGAATAAGTACGATAAAGTAATTATCCTTATAGGAAGTGGCCAGGAGAGCCATTCGATTTATAATCCCTTCACAGCCGGGGAGAGAATTATAATGATAAGAGAGAGCCTAAAGGAGTACGGCGTAGATTTTCGAAAGGTTATTCTGTTCCCTATAATGGAATCCTTTACAAACAAGAACTGGGTAAGAATAGTAGAAATGTACTCACCACCGTTTGATGTGATAGTAAGCGGAAACCCTTTAGTATATACAGTGGCAAAAGAAGCCGGATATCTAACAGATCAAGTGCCGATATTTAATAGAGAGATATATAATGCTACTAGAATAAGAAAGTTGATGCTAGAAAAAGATCCGAAATGGGAAGAGCTAGTACCGAAGAGTGTCTATAAGTTCATTAAGGAAATCGGTGGCGATGAGAGAATTAGAGAAGTCACTAAGAGTGATTACTGTTAGCTAAGTTAAATTAACTTCTTGTCTGATACACCTTCACCTTTGCCGAAAACCTTCTCGAAAATACCACCATTGGTCTTTATCTTAACTGTATGCCCCGGATTACTACCGGGAAGAACCTCAAAATGCTTTACAACACCATCTCTAACAATTAACAAGTCTAGTGATTGTCCTTCTTGAATATTCGCTCCTTTTACACCGTTCACTGCGATTATCTCATCTCCTGGGAATAGACCAGCATTGTCTGCAGGTGAACCATCCTCAACAAAAGTAATCTTATTTGCTTCTAGCCTTATACCAACGTAAGGTTTACCTCGATCCACAAACTCAACTTCAACATACTTCGAAAGGTGCTTAAAGATGGGAGGATCCCTCTTATATACTAGTTCGTCGAGGAAATCAACCCCATACTCTTCTGCAACGTTTCTTATATCACTATAGGTATAACCGGTCTCTTTGAACCTCAAGTAGAGAGCCTTAAACATCGAATAAATGTCGTAATGGTTATCACTGTTTTCTCTTATTTTCAAGTCCATGAGCAGACCTACTACGAACCCAAGGTCGTAATACGAAACGCCTATATTAAGGAAATTATCGTCACGTTTATAAAGCTTTATCCACGTTAGTTTTGATGATTCTGCCAAGCTCATCCTCTTTATCCCAGGATAGGTCAAGTTCGAGAGGATATTCGAAATAGACTTTAGTCCTTGTTGTGTGTCAATTACCTTACTCAGCACAAGAGACAAGAATGCTAGGTAGTCAGTAACTCCTTCAGCAAACCACAGTAGTTCCGTATAATTTTCCCTCTCATAGTCAATACGCATTAATTCTCTAGGTTTTAACCTCTTGACATTCCACTTATGCACATATTCATGGGCAAATAACCACAGCAAATCCTCTCTGTTCCACGGTACAACAATTGCCGATGAGTTCTCGTGCTCTATACCGCCGAAGTTTACATCACTACGCCTGAAGAAGAATATGTAGCTTTGTTTGTCTTCATTCTCAATTGATAAAGAGGAATCTAGAAAGTTAAGGACTTTAGATAACTTTTCCAGCTCGTTGACGTTATTGATTGTGGAAATCGAGTGAAACTCGGTAACCTTAATCAGATTCAATTTAGGGGAGGACTGAATAGGTGAGTCCGCAAACTCATCATAGTTCCTTGCACAATATGTAAATTTTCCAATTTCCTTCAAAGTAGTGTGTACTACCCAGTTATTAGGTAATTTTAAGCTTATACAGTATTCTTCGTTTAAATCCTGATAAGGAAAAACTGACACGGGATTTATAAATATATAATCTACCGTCGAAATAGTCTCTCTTTGATCTTTAGATATTGCTGAATAGACATACTCAAATTCGTCATCAGTGAGAAAGTACTTGTTCTTGGAAACAAGGGAAGCTCCTCTTAGCATCACGACGTTCTTCTCTTGCTCTCTTATGAAGTACGATCCTGGAATCCACGTAGGGAAAACTATCTGTTTCCCTGCTACTCCTCTTCCCTTTACATAAATATACTTATTTTTAGGTTCCACAATAAAGAACATCCCAACACCTTAAAACGGAAGCTGAATACCACCTTGTTGCCCACTGGGCAGATATGGGATTAGTGCTGAAGCGAGTTGTTCGGCCGTTAATGTATGCAACCATACCCGTCCAGGGCCAGTTATAGTAACAAAGAAAAGTCCTTCATGGGCAAAGAAAATAGACCTAAGTCCTCCGACAAGCTGGACAGAGTAAGGCATTCCTTCCTCAAATGCCATTAAGTGAGAAGCTTCAACTTGTATCGTTTCACCTGGTTGTAGATCCCTTACAATTAATCCGCCATAAGAGTGTAGGAATAAGTTGCCGAAACCGGTAAATCTTGCTAAGAAAAGCCCCTCTCCTCCTAATATTCCAGCCGTCAGTCTGGATAAAGTAGCATCGTAATTTACAGTGGTCTCAGCGGCTAAAAAGGAGTGGGACTCGGCAAGAATCCCTCTACCTTGTAACGGAATTTGGACTATTTTGCCGGGGAATATCCCCGACAGTACTACTTGTCCAGGACCGTAGAACTCAGTTACAAAAAACGAACCACCAGTTAATGCCCTCTTGATTCCGGATAAAAGACCGCCTCTTAATTTTGTTTGCAAAGTAACAGTGTTATCTTTTATTATCATGTGTCCTGCATCGGCATATATTCCCTCGTTTGGAGATAAATATACCTTAAGGTACTGTAAATCATCTCCTTGGATCTCGTATTGTGGCATAAGAAAGAATATTTACAATAGTTATTAAAAATCTTCTAAATGGTTAGAGTAGCTATTTTAGGTTCTGGGAAGATCGGTACAGCAATTGCTAGATCTATTAAGGATGATTTCGAAGTTATAGCAACGGCAAGAAACGAAACTACATTAAAAAAAGTCCAAGAACTTGGCATAAACTCAACGAGAAATAACTCGTACGCCGTAAGTCAAGCTGACGTAATAATCATCAGTGTAAAACCTCAACACTTTAAACCGTTACTCTCAGAAATAGACACTAATTTGTGGGAAGGAAAGATAGTTGTCTCAGTAATGGCAGGTGTGAGACTGGCAACGCTTTCAAGACTCCTTAGAGGAGCTAAAGTATTTAGAGCAATGCCTAACATTAACGCTGTTGTAGCCAAGGCTACTACAGCAATAACACCAGGAAAAGACGAGATCGTTGAGAAGATCTTTTCTTTAATAGGAAACGTGTATTGGGTTCAGGAGGAGTTGCTAGACGCATGGACAGCAATTATAGGAAGTGGTCCTGCTTTCTTGGCTGAGATTATAGATGCCTTTGCTCTTGGTGCCGTAGCTTGTGGTATGCCCCGAGACCTTGCTTATAATGCTATTTTAGATATGGTGGAAGGGACAGTCACTATGCTTAAGAAATGTAAGACGCATCCAGTGTTTCTCAGAGACCAAGTTACAACTCCTGCAGGCACTACTATACGCGGTCTTATGGTTATGGAAAGTGAGGGGGTCAAGTCTGCTGTTATAAAAACCGTCGAATCTGCTTATCAGAGAGCCGTAACAATAGGTAAGGAAATCGATAGTTCTATTCAGTAAATGAAAATAAGTATAACTTCGTATTAATTTTGAGTTAAACTCAAAAGCATTTTTTATAATTTAAAATTGATGGCCGAGATAAGAGAAATTAAAAAAGTAGAAAGAGAGAAAGCGTCTATTCACAGCCATATATCAGGACTAGGACTAGATGAAAAGGGAAAACCTAAGTTTAAGGCTGATGGGCTAGTAGGTCAGATGGAAGCTAGAGAAGCAGCTGGAATAGTAGTCCAACTTATAAAACAAGGTAAAATGGCAGGGAAAGGTGTCCTCTTTGTAGGCCCATCCGGCACTGGTAAAACAGCACTGGCAATTGCAATAGCTAGAGAACTAGGTGAGGACACTCCGTTTACTATAATGAATGCATCAGAGATATACTCAACGGAGTTAAAGAAAACTGAGATTTTAACACAAGCAATAAGAAAATCTTTAGGTGTCAGGATTAAACAGAGGAGAACGGTATACGAGGGAGTTGTGAAGGATATGAAGCTAAAGGTGGCAAGGAGCAGATTAAACCCATATGCAGTAATGCCAAGAGAAGCCCAAATAACTTTGGCTACTAAGGATGATGAGAGGACTTTAAACGTCGGAGACGCGATAGCTGCTCAATTAATGAAAATGAACATAAGAAAGGGAGACGTGATATGGATTGATGCTGAAACAGGTGAGATATCTAGAGTTGGTAGAGCTAAAGGAATAGAGGGAGAAAAGACATACGATGTAGACGTTGTAAGGCAGGTAGAAGTACCGAGCGGACAAGTAAAAAAGGAAAAAGATATCACCTTCACCGTAACTCTCCACGACTTAGACTTAAACATAGCTGCACAAAGCATATCAATTACTGCTTTGTTTAGTTTCTTTACAGAGAGAGAAATAAACCAAGATATCAGAAAGCAAGTAGACAAGTTAGTAAAGGATATGGTAAGTAAAGGAGAAGCGGAACTAATTCCAGGGGTACTATTCATAGATGACGCACACATGCTAGACATTGAAGCCTTCTCATTTCTCACCAAAGCACTTGAATCCGATCTAGCCCCTATACTAGTCCTTGCAACTAATAGAGGCATAACAAAGATAAGAGGAACTGATATAGAGTCTCCCCACGGAATGCCGCTTGATCTATTGGATAGATTATTGATAATACCTACGAGACCATATAACCGAGACGAAATAAAAGAGATAATAAAAATACGTGCTGACGAAATAGATGTAAAACTTGACGAAAAAGCGCTAGAGTTACTTACTAAACTAGGAGTTGAGAACAGCTTAAGATACTCAGTACAGTTACTCGAACCATCACTAGTGATAGCTCAAAAGAAGGGTAGGGATGTAGTAATGCCGGAGGACGTAGAAGAAGCATCTAAACTATTCAGCGATACAAAGAGAAGCGTAAACTATGTTAAGGAGTATGAGAATTTACTACTGAAATGATGAGTGAAGACGGAACCGACCAGTGAAGAATCGTTGCCGGACTGAACTATTTCTTTAAGCACTCTTCATAGAATCTTTTTTCTAGAACATCCTTTAAAATTCTGAAAGTCATCCCCCATATCCTAAAACCATTATAATAAAATTCGTCATTTCTACTTTCCAACTGCTTAGGATTTATCCATATTGCCATATCGACCTCGTCCTTCTGGATCTGTGGAATAAATTCTTCATCTACACAACCTAAGTAGGCTCTCACTTTCATATCAGGAGCGTTATTAGGGAAATATATTCCTAGGTCTTTAACTAATCTAGGCTTTATTCCCACCTCTTCAATACACTCCCTTACTGCTGTTTCATCACATGTTTCACTACTCTCTCTTCTTCCACCTGGAAATGCTATATGTCCACTCCAAGGATCATTAGGACTCTCTTTTCTCTTAATTACTAGAATCCTACCGTTCTTCGAAACTAGGACGACTATAGCAGCTCTACACTCCATGTTTTAAGAATTAAAAACTCTGAAGTATATTCTCTTTTCCCATCTCGGATCTTTGAACGGATAGTCTTCTCTATAATGATTACCCCTACTTTCTGTTCTAATGTCCGCAGCTAATGCCGTTAGATATGAGATCAAAATCTCTGGTCTACTTTTTGAGGGATAATATACTGAAGTAAGTTTTGACAATTTCTCGTGGTTCCTAATTATCCCCAGGTTTTCCCAGTTTAGCTTTCTAATTTCGTTTAATGTTAACGTATTACTTATTCCTTCATCTTCAATGAGTTTTAAAGTTTTCATTATTCCGTCTTCAGTTGTTATTCCCTCCCATTGAAGGTAAACGTATTGTGATAAATTAATTCCGAGACTAGCCCTTCAAGTAGGGAGTTACTGGCCAGCCTATTAGCACCGTGAAGACCACTATCGCTTACCTCGCCTATTGCGTAAAGGTTCTTCACACTGCTCTCTCCCCTAATATTCACTCTTGTTCCTCCGTCTACAAAATGAGCAGCGGGAGATATAGGAATAAGATCTTTCTTAGGATCTCTTCTGTGTCTGGCTAGGTAAGAAGCGACCACTGGGAATTTTTTCTGAAAATCTTCTATATCCCTTAAATCCATGAAAATCCGATGACCTTTCGACATCTCGATATAAATAGCCCCTGACAATATGTCCCTAGGAGCTAATTATCCTTTGGGATGGTAATTAAACAGAAATCTCTCGCCCTTCTCATTTACTACTTTAGCTCCTTCCTCTCTCAGCGTTTCGGTCATAAGGAAGGTCTCTCCGTCCAATTTTGCTACAGTAGGATGAAATTGAACTAATTCCACATCGCCCAGCACAGCTCCTACCTTAAAAGCCATAGCAATTCCTTCTCCGATATTGGTAGGTTATGTAGATGTGAACTCAAATAAGTACTAATAACCACCGGTAGCCAAGACGACTTTATCCGCATCCCCTTTGATTCCTCTTGTTTTTGTGACAAAACCTCTGACCTCTCCTTCTTCAACTACCGAATCTGTCACCATGTCTTCTATAACTGGAATCCCAAGAGAACACGCTTTGTTTAACAAAAACCTGAATGTCTGCCCTCTAGTCTCATCAGTCTTATACATCACTCTACGCCTTGAATGTCCTCCCTCTAGTCTCAGCCCTTTATCAAATTCAAATCCCCAAGACTGAAGAGTTTCGACAGCGTGTTTACCCCTTGTGTAACATATCTAACTGTTCTAATATCACAAAGTCCATCTCCTACTTTGATCGTATCCTCCGCATGTAATTCCGGGCTGTCATCAACAGAGACAGGTACGGTAACACCACCTTTGGCTATTGGGGTGGACCCTCCATCTACTTTCTTAGTAATTACCGTAACTTTATGACCCGATATTTTCAATGATACAGCTGCGGAAAGACCTGCAATTTCGGAACCTATAATATAGATCGTTTAATATCGAACTTATGTTCGGAATATAAAAGCTTTAATCCTAAGGAGATAAATATTCGTCTCGCAGTGAAAATAGCTGTAATTTACTTTGGAGGACAGTATAACCACCTTATCGTGAAAGATCTTAAATACCTCGGGGTTGAGGCTGTAGCCGTCACTCCCGACAAACCAGTGGACTTCTTAAATAATTTCGATTGCATTATTTTCGGTGGAGGCCCTTATTCCGTAGTAACGGAATTAGATAAAATGGGGAATGCTAAAGAATATGTACTGAAAACCTCTTTACCTAAAATGGGTATATGCTTAGGACATCAGTTAATAGCGAAAGTTCTAGGAGGAGAAGTAGACAAAGCTAAGAACCCAGAGTACGGCTTAGTTAACGTTATGATTGACGATGAGGATACGTTACTAAGAGGTTTAAAACCGTCTATAAAGGCTTGGGAAAGTCACACAGACGAGGTTATATCGCCGCCTAACGGGTTCAGAGTATTAGCACATAGCGAGAACGCTAAAGTACAGGCTATGGTGAACAGTGATAATACTATTTTCGGGGTTCAGTTCCATCCTGAGGTTAAACATACTGAAAAAGGGATTGAAGTATTTAAGAATTTCATCCAGGCATGTAAGAAATGATATTTGAAAAACTTATATCTAGAAGACTGCTAGAACGCCTAGAAGAAGATGTATTGCCTGAGGACATTACAAGTAAAGCCGTAAAAGGGGTTAAGTGTAGAGCTTATGTAGTGGCTAAAGAAGAAGGTTTGTTAGCAGGAAATAAGTTTCTTGTACCGTTCTTAGAAGACTTGCAATTAAAGGTCATAGAAGCTAAACCAGACGGAAATTATTTCAAAAAAGGGGATAAATGCTTATTTTCGAAGGACACGGAGAAGACGTCCTAATGGTCGAAAGAACATTGTTTAACTTACTTAGCAGACTTTCTGGGGTCATATTATCTAAGAGAATGATATCGGCCTTAGCTTTGTATGCCTCTACAGCTTCTTTTAAACTAGTCACTTCTACCTCTATCTTCTTTGAGAAACTTACGTATTTTCTAACGCTCTCTACAGCATTTCTTATTCCATCTAGTAATGCTATGTGATTATCTTTTATCAAAACCATGTCGGACAGATTGTATCTATGAGGGTCTCCGCCACCAACTTCCATAGCGTACTTTTCGAATAGCCTTAAACCTGGAGTAGTTTTCCTAGTTCCAGCAACAACAACATTAGAGTTAACAGTTCTTGCAAGCTTTACCATTAAGGTTGTCGCAGTAGCTATCCCAGATGAAGTAGGAGAGGTTGTTTCCCATCTGAAAGGAAAGATACTAATAGAAACCTCGGGTAGGATTACTCCTGACAATGTGGTGGAATACGCAAAAACTAGGGTAGACATAATCTCTAGTGGTTACATAACCCACAGTGTAAAGGCTATCGATATGTCCCTAGACGTAGAAAAACTAGACTAAACCTTGTATTTCTTTTATTCCAGATTGTATATAGCTCTGGTTCAAATGGTTTATCAAGTACTGCGGCGTCTCATTTTGTATTAAAGACGGGTTTATTAAATAACCTATCAATATATATGTCCCCTTATTCCCTGAAATT
>NZ_JBBHKR010000089.1:0-50815 GCF_037389425.1 Stygiolobus sp. CP850M | reverse complement strand
CCTCACCTTAAACCTTTTCTTCAATTCTTTACACTCTTATAAATTCCATTATTTTTTATGGATTAGATATTATCCTATCAGAAATATTTTTTCTAATATGATTTTGGGTCTACCGTGGAGGTGGGGGAGGGGAGTTCAAGTATTTGATTGTGAACGGGAATTAAGTAAAGATGAGGGGATGCGGGAAGGCTGTGATCATGATCGTTCTCGGACTCATAGAGGGTAGAGTGAAGGGCATGCTGAACCTCCTCTTCTTCACGGCCGAGTCCTTCAACTCGTCCCTAAAGGTAGGTTAGCAATCGCTACTACGCGTGGAGGACTAGATCGTCCGTGCCATAGCTATTAACTACAACCTCTCATCTACTATCTTATCCTTGTAATAATATTACATATATCCTTATTTCCTTATCAAACAATCAAATATATTCAATAATTTCTTCATTGCAGCAGTTATTAGATTTTGCCTTGACTTCAAGGCTACACCTAACGAGAAATCCCATAACTGCTGTTCATTGAATAAGCTAAATCAACTGAGATATTACAATTCACAAAGGATCCCTGAATCTCCAAAATGTAATTTGCAATGTTAAATGGGGAAAAAGATACACAGAATTCTAAAGTTATGGTTTATTTTCTGAGCTTAACCCCTTAAGTTTGCTGAACACTCCGAGGAACATTAAAAGTGATGCTAAGGGAAAGATTAAAGACGTTAAGCCAAGGTTTATAATTAGTCCTTCCATAAAGTTGTCCAGAGCGGTAATTATAGTGCCGACTAATGATATTACAGCCACTTTATCAATGTCCTTATTTATAGTCCTGGCGTAAAGATAAGACACGTTAGGGGATACGATCGCATAGAGAAAAGAATAAGCGATGTACATGACACCGCCATAATATCCAGTTCCCATGAGAGCCAAAATCAGCAATGAAAGCATAAAGCTCATGATAAGTAATCTGCCTTTGATAAACTTGGAAAAATAAGCACCTATCGAAGAGATAACAAATACAATGACGAAATAAAACACCTCATCATATACTGATAAACCGGTGTAGTAGTGAATTACTATCGGTATCATGTTGGTAAAGAGTGAGATGCCTATAATATAGGTTAAGTACCAAGAAAACTCCCTCAAACTTCTCCTAACAAACTCAATTGATAGGGTGTATTTTACAGCAACCGGCTTCATTTCAATAAACTGTGACAGAACTATAGGAACGATCGCAACGAGAGAGAAAGAAAGGTAAAAAGTAGAGAATGGAATGTACTTAGTAAGATAAAAGGCAAGGAAACCAAGGGCTGCGAATACTCTCCTCAAAAAACCTAGTGCGGAAAATTTAGATCTATCTAAATCTCCCAAGAATACAGTAACCGAAGAACCTAGAGAACTTGAAAGACCTATCAGTAGAGCATTTGCCAGGAAAGTAAACAGAGAGGGATATAAAGCCAAATTAAGGAACACTATGGATGAAAATAAAAAAGACAAAGTATAGCTTAGCCTCTCTTTGCCCTTAAAATAATGAAGAATTGGAATAAATGTAATTTTAGATAAAAACTCGAGCGAATATATTATACCAATTTCATAAGGACTTATACCAAATAAGTACATGTACAAGGGATAGCCTAAGAACTGAAATCCTAAAAGAAAGTCCTTAATTACTAAAGTAGAGGCTATGAATCTGAAGAAGTTTTTATGGGAATCCATTTACTACTAACCTTTTCGTATATTCTAGTTGCATGCTTTATAATCCCCTTCCCGTTTCTACAGCTTCTGCAGATACTGGGTCACATTGAACACGTCTTTGGAATTAGAGTTGGTTCAAATTTCTTATTATTCTCGTTTTTACTTAATTCTTTTAAATTTAGTACTCTCATCTCTAATGTATTTCCCATTTTATTTTTCACTAAAATATATTATCTTGCTAATTCCTTCTTATTTTTCCCCTTTTAAGATCTTCATGTTGTTTAGCTTAAATACATTCAACTAAGTTTAAACTTAAATTCTGGTATTAACATTTGTCTTGTAAGAATAAAGCTGTATTGTACGTTTTGATATTGATACTCATCAATAGCCTTCAGCCATAGTAGGAAAGGCCATCATACAACTGGCGTTCTTATCATTTTTCTTAACTCCTCAGATTCCTACTTATATTGCTTACGGAATATTAACCATCATCTTTGAACCAAGTTTTGCGTACCTGTTCTCACGTTTTATAAAAGAAAATCCTAAGACTTACGGAATAGGCTTAGCCTTCTGGGAGAGTGCGATATTCGTAGGCTTACTCGAACTACCTAATGCTTTTATTGAAACTACTACAACTGTTTTACCCTTACTTTACATCGTAATTATAAAGATAATGGATAGAACTTCCTCTCTTCTCATTTATTATAGTTGGGGGATTTCAGCGTATTACAGTTTCTGGAGAAAAGAGTTAAAGTACATAATCTCTATGGCACCTCTAGGCATGGTTGATAGCTTGGCAGAATATGTTAATTTAATTCATTCGTCAAATTATTTTATTGTAGCAATTCCTTCAATAATAGTAAGTATTGTAGGTTTTCTTTTAATAAAATACTATTTCAAACTCTCATAGCCAAGTATTTTCGTGTATATTATTAAGACTGTAAACTTAATTGTGCAAAGAAAGATCTTGATTCTTCATATTTTTAACAATTTTTATAAACCTTAAATATTCGTACTCAGCTATAGGGTGAGTAAAAGCTAATAGCGATAAATAAGTTGATATCGAAACGCGACGTTTTACTCTTATCTTATTTTTTCCAAATAATTGGTACGCAATTAATACTCTATCCTTAAGTTTTAATGCCGCATAAGTATCTGCATCAATTTCATATGCTAAGCTAGAAATTGTGTACCCTATATAAAACAATAATAGCGATAATAGCTTAAATATTAATAAAAAATTAGCAAAGTCCAAGAATATTACCGGAAGTGAAGTAATTAACTCAATTATTAATGTATATAGTAAACCAAAATAAAGTAACGTAACTATATACTCTATAACAGGGCTAAGAATTAGTGCTACAAATACCACAATAAAAAATGACATTACCTCATCATATGTAGTAATACCGAAGAAAGGTAAAAGGAATAAGACTAATTGAAAAGAGGCTAGAATTCTAATTAACCATTTATATTTTCTAGCAGCGGCTGGTATACCTCTAATAGATAGAGCAAGAGCAAATGGAGATAGCTTTCTAGCTAAATAATATAGCAAGCAAAATGGCTGTCTAGAGTGCCCTTCCTCATGATATTTTATAAAGAGAAACACATCTGGCATGTCCACTGCTATTGACGAAATAGATATCTCTTTCCTTTTTATGTCATAGAGACCCAGGTAATGCTTTGAAGGTATTAATTTTACATCTTTAATTTTAACTCCTCCAATGTTGTAATTTATTAGAGGAATGAAATTAAGAGAAATTGAAATCAAGTAGCTAAATACATCTACAGAGGGCAATAATACACCATAAGTTGCAGTTAATGCAATAATGTAGATGAGTAACGAAAGGCCATTGTAAAATCTTAATGATTGCATTCTATCACCGATTTTATCTCTTTTATCCAAACCTACTATTATATAACCTTTTTAGTTAGTTCTTCCCCAACTCATCCTTTGACTCTGAGTACCTAAGATATTGAACTCTCTATTAACTGCAACTAATTTGCCTAAGTATCTAGGATTCTTTGCTATCTAACTTTCGGGCATGTATTTACTTACGACGAATTAACTTTATCTACATTTTAGGAATTGCATCTATAATTTTATTTTATATTTATTATCTTGATTATAAATACGTTATGCCCCTATACTTGAAGAAATTTATTCCTTAGATTTTAGCGTTCTAACTATATAGGAAAGAAGAATCAGCAAGGATTTCCACGTAGGAAGATAACGGATAATGGTTAGGTAAATCTCTGAAATTCTTAATAGATAAGAATGGTTAGAGTCACAGATATTGGCAAAGTGTCAGTTACATTATTGGAGGAGGTCTAGTTTCAGTAATAATTGAAGCTTTAACACACTTTCCTCCTCTCTCTATATATTCCTTACTGTTATCGCATATTTCCTTACTATTGAAATCGAAATTCCTGCATCTTATCTTCTCAAATTCGAATTAGCCCTACGTGAAAAAGGTATTTCAGAAGGTATTTCACACGTCATAATAAAACAATATTGATTTTTCCTAATTGAAGCATCTCTATCAATTTAGACAGAGTGCCAAGTATCGCATATTCAGTTTTTTGCGGAACTGAGGAATCTTTGCCGTCTGCTTTCAAACTTTTTTGAAGGCGAAACTGACGGGATGACAATGCCTATAAACGCAAATTGGCAATCATAATACTAGGCGATAAGATGGGCGAAAAACAACGTCATTATAAATTCGGCGACTATATCTTAAGGAAAAAGGTCGGTACTTTGTTCATGAATTAGAAAATGTAAACGATGAGACAAAGGAGCGTTACGTCGTTTCTTAGCCGACGTTGTCAAATCGTATCTAAATAATGAAAAAGATAACAGCATTAGGGGTGTTGGTGGGTATCCCCATAATATGGGGCCGCCGGGATTTGAACCCGGGACCACCAGCGTACTGGTGGTTGGGGTTTTTAACCCCAGGCTGGCATCCTAGTCCAAGCTAGACTACGGCCCCTTAATGTATGTTATAGTTCTAAGCACTAAAAAGTTGACTATTTCCTATATTTAAATAAATACTTTTATAATACGAATACTTTCGGTTTACTCTCCCCAAGTTAGTTATACTATTACTGAAAGAGATCATACGAAAAATTCTAAAGTAAGACAAGGCGTTTTGAATATATTAATAGACCACTAAGGGAATACTCGGTGACTAAAAATTCCGGTAAAGTATACATGTAAGAACTGTGGGTATACTTTGTATAAATTTGAAAAGGTAGGGCAAGACTTTTATGGAGTCAGAACCCCATCAGAAATAAAGCTGATATATGGCGGTAAATGTCCCAAGTGCGGTCATGAGATCTCAGCACCAGCTCTGGAAGACATTACAATAGTCTCTAAGAAAAAACTTCCAGCAATTCTTTAACGATTTGATCGAAAGGTACCCCTTTTAAGTACTTGCGTGCTAGATCAACTCTTTTTAACCACGATAATATCGAGGTGACATTTTTCGGGTTCTCTTTAACTGACGCGTCATCGTAATCAATAACGTAAACTCTGTCGCTAACTAAGACGTTCTTATATGGTCTCACCAATTCTCCATGCTCTATCTTCTTATCCTCGAGGATTTTAGCTGCTTCTAAGAGCTTTATGATCACTTCAACCTTCTCGTTGTGTTCTAAGTGCCTACCGGCAATGTAATCCATAACAATGAAGTTATTACCATAATAATATACTTTAGGAGCTACTGGGTAAGCCAACTCTTGAATCTTACCTTCGATTTTAAGGCTTTCTTTTGGTGAATCAGCCCTCCTTATTTTCACTACCTTGCCTCCTCCTATATAGACGACAATTCCAGTCTTTCCCTTACCAATAATTCTGTACTTACCCAACTGAACGTCACCGAAAGAGTAAACTTCAGTTATACCGTATTCTTTTAGCTCTGCCTCTATCCTCTCATCGTAAAAGGGGTAAATCATTTCCCTTACTTTAACCATGATGGCGTTTTTCTCAGGAAACGGTGTAACCACGGATCGTCCTTCACCTCCTTAAGGATCTCGAATTCAAGCTTGAACTTGTACTTGAACGAGATAGTCCTTTTGAGTATCTCAAAAACATCGTACTCCTTCCTTTCCTTTATAGAGTAAAGCCTACCGTCCTTACCTACCCATACGTTTTCGTTCATTTTGATGAACTTGTCCACACTCTCTTGTTGATAGTAATAAGGACCTACGTTTAAATAATACTTACCAATATCCTTACTCTCTAATTGGATTGCAATAGTCAACCTTTCCTCATTACCCCACGCATTTACATCAATTACCTTAAACCCTACACTCGTTAGTATATTCTTAATCTTTTCTACATTCTTCCAGACTTGCCCCCAAATAATATCCTCCACTACCCTCTCTTCAATAAGGACGTTGACTAGTATGATGTCTCCCTTGATCTTATCATATTTCAAGTCTTTGGGGAAGAAGTAGTCTACGGAAGGCTCTCTCAAGTAATACCTAGCCGCGATCGAGAACAGAGCTACTTTTTCTAATGACACAGCCGAAGCGGCGTTTCTTTTCGGATCTACTGGGTCGGGTATCTGTAGTGGTTCCGTGAAATCTTTCGCTGGCTCTATCAGGTGTATTTTTATCGGCGGTTTAACCCACTTTGATGCGTGTTCTAGCACTTCCCTGAAACTCCCGTATTTTATGACTAATAACTCTGATACGTAGCCGGAGAACCCTTGTACTTTTATTTCAGCGCCATAAGCCCCTATTCCTTTGAAAAACCTCTTCAGTAGCCTGACCTCATCTTTTCCCCTCTCGTCTAGATGTTCTAATACATATTTTGTGTGGAACGGAGTCCTGTCTGCAGCTGTTATAGCCTCACTCCCAGAGTTTATTTTCAACGCTGGAACTACGTCGACTTCTATACCGTCAATGTAAAGCATAAGGTAAGGGTGTTCAGCATATGCTATCATGTATTTCATGTCCGAGAAACGCGAGATGATCTCCTTTATCGCCTTCTCTTTCAGGTAGTCTTTTCCTACCTCTTTAGGGAAGAACACAAACACGTCTAAGTCCGTGTCACCTTTGAGCCAAGTACCCTTTCTAAAGGAGCCCTCGACTTCAGCTTCATAGCCCTTGAGTCTTTCTAAAACCTCTCCCAGTATCTTCTCTAGCCTTAGCTTTTCAGCCTCTTCTGGCTTTATAATCTTCAGTACTTCATCTTCTATCAACGCTCTTCACGCTATATAAAGGATCATAAATGGGACCTTTTGGAGTTAACGTACTTTTGAAGAGGGTGATCTCCTCCACGGTAATTTCTCCGAAATCTGTACTCGCATAATCGTTTAAGATTTGAATTAGATTAACAACTCCTCTAGGTCCTTTTATCCTTCCTAAAGTGAGGTGTGGAGAGAACTCTTTTTCGTCCTCTGGTCTTATCCCCCTTGAGACCAACTGTTTATATAGTTCACCCCTGAGCTTTCTGAGTTCACTTGCTCCTTCACTTAAGCCTATCCATAACACTCTGGGCTTGTTAAGGTTAGGAAATGCCCCGGTACCGAAAAACTTTACTTTGAAAGAGTTAAAAGACACGGCGTTCATCGAGTCCTTTATGAGGTCTACCTTGTTTTCTGGTAACTCCCCGAGAAAGACCAGTGTTAAGTGAATGTTCCAAGGCTCAACGAGCTTAACGTCTCCCCCGACTCTGTTCAAAACCTCGAGAGCCTCAGTTATTTTAGGTAACTGAGGGATTTTTAATGCAATAAACAGCCTCAACACTTTTTAAAACCCCACTGATGAGATTGTAGGTGGTCACTAATTAAAATAATTGCAATTACTGGAATGCCTGGGTCGGGTAAAGGAGAACTTTCCCGTCTCTTTCAGGAAAAAGGGATAAAGGTAATTGTGATGAGTGATGTCCTGAGAGAGAGGTATAGAGCTGAGGCAAAGGAAGGAGAAAGGCTGATGGACTTTGCCTTTAGGATGAGGAGTTTATACGGGAAGGGTGTTGTGGCAAAAATGTGTTTAGAGAAACTCTCTGGAGACGAGAAGGTCGTCGTATTTGACGGAGTGCGAAACTGGGAGGAAATAGAAGAGTTCAAGAAGAGGGGAGAAGTAGTCATAATTAACGTTCACGCGAGCCCAAAAACCAGATATGAGAGGTTGATGAGGAGGGCGAGAAAGGACGACGTGCTCACAGTTGAGGGGTTAATGAAGAGGGACTTCGAAGAGTTAGAGATGGGTATAGGGACTGTGATAGCCTTAGCTGACCACGTACTAGTTAACGACAAGAGTTTAGAGGAATTTAAGAGGGAGGCTGAAGAGTTAATTAATAGATTAATATGACCAGAGTCGTGGTAGAAGTCGAAGTAAGACCGTCAGAAGACAAGGACAAGGTCCTTCAGGCTATGCTGAACTTTTTCGACTTCGAAAGGATAAGTGAGGAAAAAGTGGGTATATCTCTCGTGATAATAGGAGAATCGTCCACTTTAAGATCACTTATAAGGTTTCACCGAGCATTAAGAGAAGAGAAAATTCTAGATTCGGCTAGGAAATACTTATACAAAGGTATTAATGGGAACAGCATATCGTTTATGTTAAACAAACAAGCAGCTGCAGTGAGGAGAATATCGTTTGTAGATAGTGAAAACGAGTCACCCTTAGGGCCTATAAAAGTAAGGATAGAGTACAAAGATCCACAGACAGTAATCGATTGGCTCACCCCGAAGACGGCAAAAGGGGTACCGCTATGGGAAAACCCAATACCTCAGGAGTGATTTTTCTATCACTCCTGAAGGATATAATAGGAAAAGGGCTCGGGTAGAAAGGTCTTTTCAAAAACTTTCATTGCCTCTTTCAGTAAAGGCGTTGCATCGTCATAGCGTGGACTTATGTGTATTAAAGCGAGCCGTTTAACGTTAGCTTTAGTAGCTACAGCAGCCGCGTCTTTACTGTTGGAATGCCCGTATTCGTAGGCTTCTTTCTCATTTAAAAAAGTTGAGTCGTGCAAAAGTAGGTCTACTTCCCTAACGGCATTTATTACGTCATTGCAAGGTGCTGTATCACCAGTGTATGCTACTTTGATCCCTTTCTTGACCACCAGATAATCCTCAGGCAAGAGCACTTTGGTACCTATTTCGACTCTCTTACCATCTTTCAAAAGTCTCATTATTCTCCAGTCCTTAATTCCCTCTCTTCTGAGCCTCTCTGCATCTATATTTATTCTATCTTTTTCTTCAAAGATAAAGCCATAGGAATTAACTACGTGACACGTCCTGAACTTTGTTATCCTTATGTTAGAGTCCTCATATGATTCCGCAAATTCTATCTCGTAATTAGGGCGAAAGTAAGTCCTATTAAAGACCTCTGAGACGAAGTCCCTCAGCTCTGGAGGTCCTAATAAGGTCAGTTTTTCTTTCCTAGAATATATCCCCATGGTCTCTAACAGTCCCGGTAAGCCTAATACGTGATCTCCGTGTAAGTGAGTAATGCCTATCACCCTTATCCTCATGAAGCCCAGTCCGGAATCTATAAGTCTTTGTTGCGTCCCTTCTCCCACGTCGAAAAGTGCGTAAAGTCCCTCCCTTTGAACAAGGTAAGCCGGTAACCCTCTCTTGTTAGGTGCTCCTCCTCCGGTTCCTATAAAGTATATCTTGATCATTTGGTTACCACGTAAATAGCCCTACTTAGACTTTTATGCTCGTATATAGTATGGATTTTAACACCTTTAAATCCCGCGCTTTTTAGGTCGTCCCTCCAGTCAAATTTGAAGTCCGTAGTGAAAACAAGTTTATGGTTAACTAATTCGCTAGCTTGGTAGAAGAACTCTCGGTAAAGCTCTTTCAGTCCCTTAGGAGAGAAAGACCTACCGTAAGGAGGATCCGTTACTATAGCTTCTACCTTCCTCACGGGTGAATTTCTTGCGTCTGCTTGGAATACCTCGCATTCATAATTAAAATGCCTCAGGTTTGCTAAACTTTTTGCTATCATAACAAGATCTATATCACTCCCTATACATCTGAGTCCCAACCACCTACTCTCGATGAGAATAGTTCCCGTTCCCACAAAAGGGTCGTAAACTTCCCTTAGGCTCTCGGATAAGTTAACCATTATCCTTCCTATCTCTGGGTTTAGAGTTCCTGATTGAGAGTAAGGTCTTTTAGAGTGAGATAGTATAGATTCGGTGTGTTTTTCAGCCTTCCTTTCTCCCGCTATTATAACTCCTTCTGTTACGATCAGGTCTAATTTTTCGCATTTCTTGGAGGTTTTTATCGACGATACAACCTCACCGTAAACGGTCTTTGCATAGTTCTTATACTCTCTCATAGGGACGTCTATATCAACTGAGTAACACCTCCCCCTTAATGCCTCAACTACATCTTTAACGTCAGTAGAAATAGCTAAGGCTTTACCGGTCTTCTTTATCGCCCCTGATTTATACGCTACTCTCTCGTCTCCTTCGTAGAGCGCGACTCCATAATAATACTCCTTTTCGCTCCCGTGGATAATACTCCTTAATTCGTCTAGTGATAAAAAAATATTGTCTAAATTGAGGTAAGCATAGTTCATAACGTTCTCGCTACAGCCTCTGATACGTCAACTATCGTCACTTTACTTGGATCTTGCGGTATCGTATTGGTTATGATTACTTCTTCAGCACCTGCCTCGATTAGTCTCAAGTATGCGTCTCCTATAAAGAGTCCGTGAACAGCAGTAACATAAACCTTCCTAGCCCCCTGCTTTTTAACCATGTTTATAGCCTGAACCATAGTGCCTCCAGTACTTATAATGTCGTCAATTAGTACCACATCCCTACCTTTTACCTCTAGTTCCGGTAAGTTCTTAATCCTTACTTCCCCAGTGTTCAGATCCCTCTCTTTTTCGATAAAGGTATAGTCAGTAGATAGGATTTCAGCTAACCTCTTTGCCCTATTTAATGCTCCTTTATCAGGAGCTAGGACTAGTGGTTTCTCAGTCCTCTGTGACACGACCTTGGATATGTAGGGGATGGGGTCAATGACTTTAATATCTCCCTCAAAGTACTCAAGCTCCTCATAATGATGAGGTTCTACAACCGCTAGTGAACTGGCACCGCTCTTTCTAAGTAGGTTCAGGATTGTCTTAATGCTTATGGCTTCTCCTTCCTTAAACCTTCTGTTTTGTCTCGAGTAAGCAAGGTAAGGGATAACAACTGTGATTTTATCTACTTTCATGTCGCTTAACGTCTCAACAACTAGAAACAACTCGATTAAATGTTTGTCTTGGGGAGGATATAAGGACTGTATGACTACGACGTCTTTATCCGTTATTTGTTCGGGTATTCGTACGTAAGACTCTCCGTCTGGAAAAACTTTATGTTCTATTTTTACAAGCTTTAAATTAAGTAAGCTCGAGACCTTTTCGTCTATCCCGTTAGTTGCCGTTCCTCCTAAAATGATCATTAAACTATTAAGTGAGTAAGTGGCTTTTAAGATTAAACGTGATGGTTTAATGTATTTTATATTCGTCCTCGGTACAGCCGGTTCCGGTAAGACTACACTCGTGAAAGCACTGAGTGACTATTTAAACGGGGAAGAACTCGACACGGCAATTATTAACTTAGACCCAGCAGTAGAGAGCCTACCTTATAAACCCGACCTCGACGTCAGGGACTATGTAGATGCATTTGAGGTCATGGAAAGGTATTCCCTAGGACCCAACTCGGCGCTCGTAGCTTCTATAGATCTACTTCTTACTAAGGCTAAGGAATTAAAAGATGAGTTAAACGAGATAGAAGCTAATTACGTTTTAGTTGACACACCGGGTCAAATAGAATTATTTGCCTATAGGCAGACAGGTAGAATATTGTCGAAGTTAATCAGTGACGTAAATAAGTCCGTTTCACTATTCCTCCTTGACTCGTTCCTAAGTAAAGACGCTAGGAGTTTCGTGTCCCTCTTATTACTCTCTAGCTCCGTTAAGTTTAGGCTCGACTTACCTCAAATACTAGTCCTATCTAAGTCAGACCTCTTAACTCCTAAAGAATTTCAAGAGATGAAGAGCTGGATCGATGAGGGTAGGATAATAGACGAGATGGGAGTGTTAGACGAGTACTCTTTCGAACTGGTTAAAACTGTAGTTGAAAACTTGGACAATTTCCCGGTTCCCGTGTCTTCGACCACGATGGAAGGCATGGATGAACTCTACGCCGTGATCCAGAGGGTGCTAGCAGGTGGAGAGGACTATGAAACTGAGGAACCGAATCCCAAGCTGTGAATAACCGAAACATCAGGCTTTAAAATTTTGTTAGCAAAGAATAATATCATGAAGATCAAGGTAGTGGACGCCAACAATTTCTCGTTTATATTTAAGACGCTAACTGAGTTCATAGACGAGACTACGATCCAGTTAGACAAAGATGGTCTTAAGATAAAAGGGATAGATCCATCGAGGACTGTCTTAATAGACATTTTGATTCCCTCGGGATATTTCGAGGAGTACGAAGTTGAGGAAGAGACCAAGGTCGGGATGAAAATTGAGGACGTTGCCGACATCTTGGATACTGCCACTAAAAACGACTCCTTATCCTTAGATATACAAGAAGACAAGGTTGTGTTTGAGCTAGACGGAGAGTACGAGAGGTCTTTCACGTTACCGGTTCTATCTCCTACCGAGACGGAATTTCCTGAGATAAAGCTGGAGTTCCCGTTTAAGGCTCAAATGTTATCTGCAACATTCGCCGACTTAATAGAAGAACTGGAAGAGACAGGGAGTGATATAATAAAGTTTAAGAGTGAGGGTGGTAAACTCATTATTATCGTCGAGGGAGATCTGGCTTCGGCGTCAATAGAGTTATCAAAGGAGAACGGGGGGTTAATGGAAAGTGAAGGATCAGATGCCGAGAGTTCTTACGGTTTGGAATATATAGCCAATACTACCAAAATGAAAAGACCGTCTGATACCGTGAACATAGAGTTCGGTTCTCAACTTCCGTTAAAGTTGAGATATAACTTGCCTCAAGGGGGTTATGCTGATTTCTACATCTCGCCGAGAACTGAATAAAATAATTTACACACTTTTCAAAGAGTATTATGAAAACGCAATTTTAGAGCTGCCGAATGACATGGAGTTAAGGGAGTTCGCTTATCAGCCTTTTGATGCTGAAACGTACGTTAGACACCTCTCATTTACCAATCCTGACGAGTTGAAATTATTCCTCAGGGAGAAAGTTCCTTTACACCTGTACTACTCATCGGCGAGGTATCAACTACCCCAAGCCAAAAACATGGAGGAAAAGGGTTGGTTGGGCTCAGACCTCCTATTCGACCTAGATGCAGACGAGATTTGTGACTTAAGAGTCAAGAGGTTTTGTGACGGCATGGAAGCTCTAATGCAGTGTGAGAACTCAATAGAGTACGTTGAATTAACTAAGGATTGTATGGAAAACGTGTTTGGGAAAGCCTTGTTGATAAAGGACATACTCAAAGAGGATTTCGGGATGGATGCTAAAATTTACTTTTCTGGGAACAGAGGTTTTCATGTAAGGGTTGAATGTCACGGAGACTGTGCATTACTCGACTCCGAAGACAGAAAGGATATAGCGGACTATATCTCCGATCCTTCCCCTCCTTATGAGGGCGATGTCAACTCCCCAGGTTGGGTAGGGAGACTGGCTAGAGGGTTGAAGGGAGTCAGGATAGATCAGCAAGTCACAGTAGACCCGAAAAGACTAGTGAGGATACCGGGGTCTATAAACGGTAAGGCAGGACTAAAGGTCTATGAGGTCAAAGGCGACACATTTGACTTTAACATCCAGTCCTTATCTCCCTTTAAGGGTTACGTAGCCTTTCTGTCATATGTTACTTATTCTTTACAGTTACCAGACGGGAAGATCGACCTCAAGAAGGACACAGTAGTAAAGCTCCCCGCACAAATAGGTATTTATTTAAGCTTAAAGGGTTTAGGGGTGATTAAGGCATATGTTAGATGAGTTGGTGAGTAACGAGCTTAAACGAGATAACGAGATAACTGAGATCTCAAAAGACACTATAGAGAAGTTAATACAAGCTCTTTTGAGGCTGAGGAGGAAATACAGTGACGAACTTCACAAAGATGAGCTGAAAATATACGAAGAATTAGCTGAATCACTCTTAGAGTTGAGACTTGAGAAAGTCATTGAGGGTTTTGAGCCCAAAGGCTTTGACAAAGACGTGCTATCGCTCGTGAACGTAATGAAGAAGGTGTACATCGACTACGTGACTGGGAAGTACCACACGTACAAGGGAAAGGTACTTTGCCTCAGTAATACTAAGTTCAGTCTGGGAGATACTGTAGTCGAGCAGGGTGACGTAATAATACTACCGTTAAACAAGGTTTTAGCTTTAATAACCACTAATTATATAACTCCAGTAGAAGTTAGAGAGTGATCACAAAATGAAAATCCCAAAAGTTCTCAAGACTTATTGCCCTAAGTGCAAGACACACACAGAACATTCAGTATCGTTATACAAGAGCGGAAAAAGAAGGACTCTCTCTGAAGGACAGAGGAGATATGATAGGAAGAACCTAGGATATGGTAGCAAGAGAAAGCCGGAGCAAAAAAGGTTCGCTAAAACTACGAAAAAACAAACTCTAACTCTGAAGTGCCAGAAGTGTGGCTATACAATTATGAAGGAGGGAATCAGAGTTAAGAAGTTGGAGTTAGTTGAGGTGGTTAAATGAAGGCTAAGTTCAAGGTCTTAATACCAGAGCCTAAGAGCAAATTTTACAGGGTGAAATGCAAGAACTGCGGTAACGAGCAAACGGTATTCTCTCACTCCACCTTCCCAGTACGTTGTCTATCATGCGGTTCTCAGCTCATTATCCCCACCGGTGGTAAAGCAAAAATAGAGGGAGATATAGTTAGAATACTTGGTTAGAAATGATATACAACCAAAAGCAAATACCCGCGGAAGGAGAAGTTCTTATAGCAACGGTAAAACAAGTTTTTGATTATGGCAGTTATGTAACCCTAGACGAATACGGGAATTTACAAGCTTTTCTCCCTTGGAGTGAAATAAGTAGTAGATGGGTTAAGAATATAAGGGATATAGTTAAGGAAGGGAGGAAGGTAGTAGTTAAAGTCATAAGAGTGGACAGAAAGAAAGGCACTATAGACGTTTCCTTAAAGAAAGTCACTGAAGACGAGAAAAGGAAGAAGAACTTACAGTGGAAGAAGTTACAAAAGGTAGACAAGATCCTTGAAATAATTTCTCAAAAATTGGGTAGAAACGAACAAGAGGCGTGGAGAGAAGTAGCGTTTAAACTCGAAAACAAGTATGGGGACGTTTATGAAAGTATGGTAAGGGCAGTTAAAGAGGGAGATTTTGTACTGAGAGACGCAGGAGTAAACGAAATATGGATAAAACCGTTAATGGAGGAAATAGGTAAACACATTGAAGAAAAGAAAGTGAAGGCAAGTGAGATTGTAACGTTAAGATCTATTTCACCTGACGGGATAGAGAAGATAAGGAAAGTTTTCAGCGAAGCTGTTAGTAAATTTGAGGACAAAGAGGAGGAGATCAGGATTTACACAATTGGAGCACCTAGGTATAGGGTCGATGTGACCGGTACTGATCCTAAGCAGGTCTCAATAACCTTACAGGAACTAATAGAAACTATGAAAGAAATAAGTCAAAAAGAAGGAGTAACCTTTACAGTGGTTAAGAAATGAAGTGGAAACTTAGGAAATGTCCTAAGGACAAGATATATACTATGAAAGATATATGCCCTATATGCGGGAATAAGACAGTGATTACATCACCTCCGAGATTTTCCCCAGAAGACAAATACGTGAAATATAGGATAGAGCTTAAAAAGGGAATAAAACTTAACTGTTAATTTTATATGTTTTTTTATTATTTTTCCGTTTTGTTATTCACTCGGTTTTAATTGTGTGTAAAATAAGAAGAAATTAAGTAAAAACCTTTAGCTTTGAGTCCCGTTTACTACCACTGTTGGAGGAATAATGACGTAAGGTTCTACGAACTGGTATATTAATACAGCGATGTATACCTCAGCTATACCTCCAAAAGCAGGTACTTCTGCTACTGGATACAGTGCTATGTAAACAGGCTTAAAGTACAACATATTCACTCTGGGTATAAAGTTAGGATTTATCAGCCCAGAGAATGTCGAGTCTAAGGGGATGCTGAACGGAGCTGCAACGGGTCCCTGATTTAAAGACTGAAGCCCTTCTACGAACATGTTTACAATTAACGAGTTATAAGCTTTAGGAGTCCATGCCATTGGCTCCGAATTCGCTATTATCGGTGCTAATTGAGCTGCTTGTGGTTGACCCGAAATTTCTAGTGAGAATACAGTGGAGTTAATGTATGATATGTTCACGTATTCGTTTAAAGGATATCCTGCTATCGTAGTCATAGCTCCCATGGCCTTAGCTATATCACCTAAGCTGGTCGTATATCCTATAAACGTGCTAGGGAAATTAGACGGATATCCAATAAACCACATACTAGTACCTGCACTGCTATTTACATAGAAAGTAACAGCATCGTATGCAACTATGTAAACTGGGTAAGTGTAGTTAGGACTACCATAGGGATATAGGTGGAAGTCTTTCTCTAATACATTAGCTGCAAACGTCTCGTTATTAAGGAACATCTCCGCCATCAATTTGATTTGAGTACTGTTCAACGTGTTGTTCTCGTCTATAACGCTCCTATTACCTACGGTCTCTATCCAATATCCGTAGTCCCACCAGCTCAATATGAACGCATTATGAGGAGTATTGTGGTTTATCCAATCTAGCGCCGATACCCATGCATAGTTTACTATTAAATAAGGAGTAGCAGCATTCAGAAGGGATGGTGGTTCGTAACTTATCTCTATAGCGATCCCTGCATCCGCTAACAAAGATACTCCTACGATTGCTAACATCAAAATCGGAACTAGTCTAATTTTTTTCTCCATGAATTTACTAACTATTTCTGAAACTCCCACACCTGCTAACGCGGCTACTATATATGCGGTGTAATTAAATAGGTAAGGCTGTTCTGATGTTCCGTAAATGCTTGCTGCTCCGAGGACTAAGAGCCATAGACCAGGTAATTCTTGTCTTTTTACAAGGATGAAGTATATACCTAAAATCGACAAGAACAATGAGATTCCGAAATCTTGTATCATCGCCGTAATTGGCTGCGGAATGTATTCGGCTACAGTCCTATCTATAGGAACCGAGAACTGGAAGAACGGGTTAACAATTGCGTAATATCTTGAAGGTATTGGACTTTTCCCTATCGCTGCTAATCCTAGAATTCCTAATGATACTATGAACACTATAAAGGCCCCTATTATTATGTTCTTCGAATCCGTGATTTCCCTCGGTAAGGTCCTCCTTAAGTAGAGTTCGAGATATAGGAATAACGGGATTATTAGTAAAGAAAGACCGTGAGCAGCACCTGATAGAAATCCAATGTTGTTCGGTGCAAATGAGGTTAAGAACCCTGAAGTTACAGCCAATAAGGTTAAAGATTTAGCTGTTATTTCATCATTTTTGTTAAGAAGCACTAATAAGAATGCCGCTAACGCTAGGCTTAAGTCTATGTACGTATAACCTCCCCAAGTTATATTCGCTAGGAAGATCATTACACCTGCAGGTATGCCGTATATGGGTTTCTTCCTCTTTATTGCTAGTGTCATAAAGTATATTGCAAGTAAAACAAATGTAGCTCCCCATGAGGTCTTAGGTAATCCACCGAGCAAATTCTTATATGTTAGGGACGGTGATACGGCTACTGCTGCAGCTGCTACGTAAGCACCCACTCTATTTTCAGTTATTGCGTCAACTGCAAGAAACGCGGCTACAACACCTATTGCATCTAGGACAATGTCTGACACTATAGCTACAGTATAGACAGCATTAGCTCCAAACTGAGGGAAGAATGGCATGGAAAATAGCGCTACTAACCAAGGTAGACCTATTGTATTTCCTAGTTCTATGAAATATCCCCACGGGAACCACGCGTGGACATCTGGAGGTACCGCATACCAGTTTCCACCTTGCTGAGCTATTAGTAATGCGTTATAGAATAAGTACCATGGGTCAAACTCGTTTACCGATTGGGGAAAAGCAGTAGCACTTATTATTCTTATCACAATGGATACAAATACGAGTCCAGTAACGACTAATGTATCGAGAATCTTGAATTTATCAAACTTCAGTCTTTGGACAGTTTTTGTAGACTGCATCGTTTTCATAAACCACAGTATCTTATATAAGCTTAATCCAGATTATACAATATTTGATGATGATCGATGGGCGGCTAGATATGTGATGAAGCTTTCAAGGTCTGATAATCAGGAGAATAAGTCTTAAAAATGATAGTTTAAGACTATATTAATAGTCTGGGCCCGTAGCTTAGCATGGTAGAGCGCCCGGCTGATAATCCCGGTGATCAGATACCGGGAGGCCGTGGGTTCAAGTCCCACCGGGCCCACATCCGGGCCCACATATGGATTAAACTTTAATCAACTGGATTAATGCATAAAGTGATGGTCGAAAAAATAGTCCTTTACGCGTTTCTAATTCAAGGACTAGTATTATCATACACGGTATCTTCCTATATTTCAGGAGGAGGTCAAATCTTTATCTCAAACTATAACATGACAATGCAGTGGCAAGATCAAGGAATAGCCCTAAATATAACCGGTAAAAGCACTTATTACCCTACTCCTCTGGTGAAACCTCAAGTAACCCCATATAATGAACAGGGCGAAGAACTTACGTACTATTCCTTTTTATATAGAGACGAGACTGGTGGGTTACAGTTCATATTATTCTTTACCAACTTTACCCTGACTTCTGCTACTGTTAATGGGACTAGCATTCCAGCTATCAAGTTTTATAACGGTAACTCTTACCTGATTATTTCAGCCCAGTATGGTTTTCCGATTAAGGGTGTAGCATATAATTACATATCTTCTCTTCGTCTTCAGGCTGTTGATAATATATCCATAAATATGACCGGGATTAACCCTCTTCCTCCTTTAGAGAAATCAGGGTCTTTATACAAACTTACCTTGAAGTTAAGCCCTAATGTAACAGAGAGTGTTTACGTGGTAACTCCACAAGCCAATATTTCCGCGAAATCCGTAACACATGAGTTAGAGAACAAGACATACTCTCTAGCGGCTATTAATTTGGAGTCTAAAGGTTATATCACTATAATTATGCCGATAGATGAGTTTCCCTTAGTTGAACCGACAGGCACAGTGATTGTTAACGGGTCAAATTACTTCTTCAAGATGAATGAGTCGACAACTCCTTTTGGTACTTATTATCAATCTATACCGGGTAATACATCAAACCCGTATATGGGGTTTACGATAGGGAAATACTTCCTCCTTATATTCCCTAGCGGCGGGAACATCTCAATAATACTTCAGAACTTGGAGAATCCGCTAGTAAGTTATCAAGTTACGGACTTAAGTTCCCCATACTATCCCTTTACTGAGTTTCTACAACAGTATTGGATAGTCCTAGCTGTGGTAATAGTTCTTGCAGTAGTAGTTACAGTAATTTTAAAACATCGTAGGGGGTAGTAGCTACCGGTATACCAGCCTCTTTGAACGCTCTTATCTTACTTTCAAAAGTCCCCATACCCATGTACACTACCGCACCCGCATGACCCATCCTTTTCTCTTTCGGAGCCGTCATCCCAGCAATATACGCTATAATTTTCTTTGATATTTTACCCTCCTTCTTCATTTTCGCTACCTTTTCTTCCATAGTACCTCCTATTTCCCCGATTATAACTATTTTTTCTGTCTCTGGATCCTTGTCAAACATTTCAACCACTTCATCTAAAGTAGTACCTACAATCGGGTCTCCTCCTATCCCTATTACCGTTGATTGACCAAAATCTCTCTTTATTACTTCAGCTATCTCATAGGTCAGTGTACCGGATCTCGACACGATCCCTATCTTACCTTTTCTGAAAGCCCTAGGCGGGAAAATCCCTAAATTCACTTCTTCAGGAACTATTATACCGGGGCAGTTAGGCCCTATTATCCTACTACCCTTAAGCTTCGCATATCTCTTTACCCTGAGCATGTCTATGACCGGAATGTGTTCCGTTATGGTTACTACCAGAGGTATGCCGTTGTCAATAGCTTCAAACAGTGCATCCACAGCGAATTTAGCAGGGACAAATATTATACTTGCATCGACTTCATGTTCCTTTAATGCCTCAGCTACTGTATCGTAAACCGGTACACCGTAAACCTCAGTCCCTCCTTTTCCGGGCGTGACACCCGCAACTATCTTAGTGCCGTAATCCAACATGTGCTTAGTGTGGAAGCTTCCCTCCCTCCCAGTTATACCCTGAACTAATACCTTAGTATTCCTATTTACGAGCGTAATGCATCACCTATGCAGGTTATAGGGTCTTCATATGCTGATATCCCTCTCTGGGAAAGTAACTTTCTTCCTTCTTCTTCATTGGTACCTACAATCCTAACGTAGATAGGGATCTTCACCTTTTCAAGGGCTTTGATTATTCCCTGAGCCACTTCGTCACATCTTGTTATACCGCAGTAGATATTCATTACTATCTTCCTGACCTTGGGGTTTTTAGCTAGCCTAACTATTGACTCCTCAACCTTGTCACTTCCTGCACCGCCACCTATATCTAGAAAGTCAGCCGGATTACCTCCCATCAATTTCACCATATCCATCGTTGCCATGGTCAGACCTGCACCATTACCTATGATCCCTATGTCTCCATCTAGTTCGACATATGAGTCGGTCTTTTCGTAACTCCTGCCGAACTTCTGCAATAAGTCTTGGTGCCTGAACAAAGCGTTGTCCTCTAAGATCACTTTCGAATCTAATGCTACTAGACCGCTTTCAGTTACCGCTAAGGGGTTTATCTCCGCAAGCTCAGCTTCGAACTCGTTTACTATTCTGTAAAGACCTTGAATAATAGGTTTTAACCCTTTCACGTCCAAATATTTCTCGATCTCGAGTACGTCGAAATCCCTTACTCCCCTCTCAATCGGGATGTGAAAGATCCTAATGTTTTTAGCTTTCTCAACATCTACCCCTCCCTCCGGAGAGACTACTATTATAGGCTCTGCTGCCTCACGATCTATAAGGCAAGAGAGGTAAATTTCCCTATAGTGTGGGATATACTCCTCAACTAGGAATTTACTTACGCCTAATTTTTGGAGCTCGAGTATTGTATTATACACATCTTCAGTTACTCTCACTAACCCCTTCTTCCCTCTACCACCCTCAAGGATTTGGGACTTAACAACAGCCTTCCCTTCCCACTTTATCGGCTTATCTGTTACCACACCTCTTGGGACTGGGATTCCAACCAGTTTGAAGATCTCTTTTCCTTCATATTCATAAAGTTTCATTACGATTCACATTATAATATTTGCAGAATTCTTTAAATACACAACTATTACATTTTGGCTTAGAAAAACAATAAAGTTTCCCCACCGTCACTATCCCTGCATGGACTAGTTTCAACTTATAAAGGTCTTTCCCGACAAGTTCCTCAACGATCTCCTTAGCCTCTTCTCTGGTAAGTTCTACATTAAGTACTCTGCTCACCACTCTCTTAGCGTAATTGGAACGCGGGAATACGGGAATATTACCTGCAAAGAGTAACAACGCTTCTGCAGTCTCGTCCCCGATGCCCTCTACGTCCTTCAGCGATTTCTCGTCCTTAACCAGTTTTTCAATACCTATTTTTGACGTTATTTCAGATAGTACCTTCAACCTCTTGGCTTTAGTTCTGTAGAAGTTTACTTGCCTTATTAGTTCAGCAATCTCCTCTTCACTCAATTGGCTTAGTTTCTGTAAACTGTTTACCCCTTTCTCTCTCATTTTCTGAAGAATCTTTTTCACTGTTTCCCATTTAGTCATCTGAACTAAAATTGAGGAAATTAGCAACTCGTCGACAGTCTCTACTCCATCCCACCACTTCGGAGATTCGGCATCTGTTACTATCCACCCTGCTCTTCTCAACAAATCGACATTCTCTTCCAGTATCCTAAGGAGCTCAGTACGCAGTGACCTCTTCACCTCATCGGTTAGCGCTCGTCTCATCATGGAAGCTCCTCCAAAATCCGTTTAACTAGATTGGGAGTCCCGATCTCATATTTTTTAGGGGGTTTCACCTTTTTAATTGCTTCAGTTAATTCTTCAACGGAATCCCACTGGGACGGATCGTCTAGGAAGGTAGCACCTAAAATTTCTGCGTAACGTTTAGAGTCTTCTTTCGTAGCTGCGTATCTCCAGTCCTTGTTGTAGACCACTATCGTAGGTTTCTTATACATTACCACGGATTCCATTGCTGTTTTACCTTGGTGAGTTATTACTAGAGATGCTTCACTTATGTACTTCTCCAGCTCCGTAGAGAAGGAAAAAGCCCTGACACCTCTCTTCGCGTATTGTTCAGGAGGTACTCTACCTGTTTGTATTACAACTTCTTTACCGAGGTCTAAACTGACCACAATGTCGAACAGTCTTTTAAAACCCATCGTTCCTGTAGTCACTAGAACGTAACCGTCATCTTTCGGAGTGTATTTCGGCTTTTCGACTATAGGTCCAACTACCATCCCTTTTTTAGGGTATAGACCTTTCTGTTCCTGCCAATGGAGAAAGACGTTTTCTGCGAAGTTTGATAATATTGATACTGTTTTACCTCTAGTCACTATCCTATCCTGACTCTCAATTACGAAGAGTTTACTTCCCTTGACTCTCTGGGCTAAAGCTGGAAAAAGGGAGTGATTTGAGCCCGTCGCGATGACTACTTTATATTTCTTTATTTTCAGACTTTGGGCTAACACGTGAGGTAGATTTGTTATAAGAGCAATGTTTCCCTGATTGGGTTCTCTAGCCTTTTTGACGTAATAGAATTGTCTGGAAAAGGGTTTAAGTACTTCCTCACTGTACTTATCGTTCTCGGGTATTACAAAGTCAACTTTATACGAGTTACTGCTTAGCGAGAGGTACTCTGCGATAGCTCTTGCAAAACCTGTATGCCCTCCCCCGCTGGCTATAATCAGGACGTCATTGTTTTGCATTAAGCTATTTTATTTACTTCAGGATAAAATGGTATCCATGGAAGAGTATAAAAACGTCTGGCTGAAGGCAGGGATAATATACGCTCTAAACCTAGCCGAAGCCGGCCTAAAGCCCGTAGAAGTGGGGTTAGGAGAAAGGGATTTTTACGTTGACATAGAGTCGCAGACTACGTTAACACTTGAGGAAGCCAAGAAGTTCGCTAAATATAAGAAATTCAATTTCCAAGTGAAGGACGGAGAAGTAGAGTACAATGGTATGAGGATCAGGGTTAGCGGTGGTGAAATAGCTCAGGTAGAACCTCAGTATTTTGAGATCTTGAATGTTTCAGTCCACCACCCCACTCCTGAGTTACAATACGTTAGGATCAGGGGTGTTGGGTTTGAAAAAGAGGAACAACTTAAGGACTACCTAAGCTGGTTGGAGAAGGTTTCAGAGTACGATCACAGAGTTATCGGTGAAAAATTAGACCTCTTCAGTTTTCCAGACGAAGCTGCTCCGGGAGTAGTCCTATTTCATCCTAACGGGCAGACAATAAGAAAGGAGTTAATGAGGTATATGGAGGAGATAAACAACAGTATGGGTTACAAGGAAGTTTACACTTCCCATGTTTATAGGGCAATATTGTGGAAAATTAGCGGTCACTATGATCACTATAGAGATAAAATGCTGTTGTTTAAAATGGAGGACGAAGAACTGGGAATAAAGCCTATGAACTGTCCTGCACATATTCTTATATACAAGAGTAAAACAAGGAGCTACCGTGATTTACCTCTGAGGTTTTCGGAGTTCGGTCATGTTTATAGATGGGAGAAGAAGGGTGAGTTATACGGTTTATTAAGAGTTAGGGGTTTCACGCAAGACGACGGACATATATTCCTACGTGACGATCAACTCAAAGACGAGATTAAGATGTTAGTAAAGAAGACTCTTGAAGTCCTATCAACCTTCGGCTTTAAAGAGGACGACGTCAGGATAAATTTGAGCACTAGACCAGATGACAGTATAGGTACTGATGAACAGTGGAATAAGGCTACTGATGCTTTAGTTTCTGCACTTAACGAGCTCGGTCTGAAATACGTAGTTAAAGAAAAGGAAGGAGCATTTTACGGGCCTAAGATAGACTTTGACATCAGGGATAGCCTACAGAGGTGGTGGCAGTTATCTACTATACAAGTTGACTTCAATCTACCGGAAAGGTTTAAGTTGGAATACGTTGACAAAGACGGAACGAAAAAGAGGCCTGTAATTGTTCACAGAGCCATTTACGGCTCCATGGACAGATTTATGGCAATTCTCTTAGAGCACTTTAGGGGTAAGTTACCAACCTGGCTATCTCCTATTCAGGTCAGGGTATTACCGATTACTGAGGAAGTAGATGAGTATGCAAAAGATGTAACGTTTAAGCTCAGGGAGAAGGGAGTAAGGGTTGATGTTGATAGTGGTGAGGAGACCCTATCCAAGAGGATAAAGAGGGCTTACGATGAGGGTATACCGTATATTGTTATAGTAGGAAAGAAGGAGATGGAGAAGGGAGAAATAACTGTGAGGGCTAGAGGTAACCTCGAAATAAGAGGGATTAAGCTCAATAGCTTCCTTTCAGCGTTACTTGAGGAGATAAAGAATAGAGATTTGAGCCAGAATAATACAATAAGTAAACTCAAATGATAGTCTACGGAGTGTATAAGAGCCCCTTAGGGACAATTACTGTTGCCAGAAGTGAAAAAGGGTTTATAATGTTAGATTTCTGTGAATGTGTGGAAAAGGAGTTATTGGACAATTCTTTTTTCACAGACTTCTTTCATCTACTCGATAAGTACTTTGAAGGTAAGGAGGTAGATTTTTCAATGGAGCCCCTAGACATTAATGTTAATACCTTTAGGCGGAGAGTGTTTAACGAGACAAGAAAAATTAAGTGGGGGCAAGTAAAGACTTATAAAGAGATTGCAGATACAATAAAGACTTCTCCCAGAGCTGTAGGAGTAGCCCTATCTAAGAATCCCGTGTTGTTGATTATACCTTGTCATAGGGTAGTAGCTGAAAACGGAATCGGCGGTTACTCAAGAGGAGTTGAACTAAAGAGAAAATTACTAGAACTAGAAGGAATAAAACTAGATGAAGAAAACAAATAACCTTAAAATCTGTAAAACTTGAATATAAATAATGAAAGCTGTAATTTTAGCTGGAGGTTTTGGTAAGAGGCTCAGGCCCTTAACAGACGAGAGGCCCAAACCCCTTATCGAGATAGCAGGTAAACCGATTATTGAGTGGCAGATAAAGTGGTTGAAAAAATTCGGAGTTACGTCCGTGTTTGTTCTTGCAGGTTATAAGAAAGAGGTTCTCATCGATTGGGTGGCAAAAAATCAAGATAAGTTAGGAATACCTATTGCAATTCTCACTGAGGATCAACCTCTGGGAACGGGCGGTGCTATAAAGAGGCTTAATGGATTTATATCAAACGGGGAAAAGTTCTTCGTTTTAAACGGGGATATCCTAACTAACCTCGACCTCTCTAAGCTGGGGGACGATAAGGCTGTAGCTGTTATATCTTTAGTACCTCTGAGGAGTCCCTTCGGTATAGTTAAGGTAGACAGCAATGGAAATATAATACAATTCGTCGAGAAGCCAGTTTTGAAAGATTTTTGGATAAACGCTGGAATATATTCTATGAACTCAGAGATATTCGAGTATCTTCCTGAGAAAGGAGATATAGAAAAAGAAACTTTTCCTTTGTTAGCTCAAAAAGGTCTTCTTAAGGGGATAACTTTTGATGACGTATACTGGAGATCAATAGACACGTTAAAGGACTACGAAGAGGCTAATGCGGAGATTACAGAAGTGTTTAAGGATTAAGTATTAAGTCAACTTCTTCGCCTTCTTCTTTTAACCACTTGTCTAAAGTCTTTTCAAGACCCAGATCCCTTAAGTCGTTTAGTAGCTTTTTGGCCAATACTTCGAAATCCTCCTCACAGTCCAGCGGTATGTTATATTTTATTATCTCAAGCACTATTCTTGCTATATTCATTGCGTCTTGTTCATTCATGCATAATTTGTTCATTAAAGAGTCAGATAGAGATGCATGAAACTAATAGTGAAAAATGATGATGATGCCAAAACAGATCGATTTAACTTTAAAATAGTTTTCTCGACGTCGTAATAATTGTAAGTTTAATTAAAGTGAGAAAAAGATGTATAATCAATGAAAAAGGTCGTAATCGTTGGTGGCGGAATAGGTGGAATGGGAGTTGCAAATACATTAGTGCAGAAACTGAAGAACGCAGAAATTACCGTTATAAACAAGGATGACTACTATATATCGGGACCTAGTAGACCACTCATTTTAACTGGCGAGCAGAAATATAGTAGAATCTTGAGAGGTTATGAAGAGGTAGGAAAGAGTGGAATTAAAGTAGTTGTCGGAAATGTATACAAAATAGACCCTGCGAATAGAAAAGTCTACTTGTCAGACACGACCTTTAACTCAAAGAAAGAACTAGATTATGACTACTTAGTCTTATCCCCCGGAATAGTATTTGACGGCTCTTCAATAAGTGGTTATGAAAGGTATTGGTGGAAGAACACTACAGTCTATGACCCCGGTAGGGTAAACGTCCTTAAACAAAGGCTCTGGACTGCTGAGAGCGGTAGTATAGTTATTTACGCACCTAAAGCCCCTTACAGATGTGCCCCTGCCCCTACTGAGACTGCTATGTTAGCTCACACAGTTCTGACTAATAGAGGTGTTAGGGATAAATTTAAGATAATACATATTGATGCTAATGACAAAACTCAACCCCCGGTAATTGCTGACATAGTTAAACAAGTTTATGAAAAAGCTGGGATACAACTAGTCATTAACCAAGAGATTACGGAGATAGGAGAGAATTATGTTGTGACTAAGAGCGGAGAAAGGTACGAATATACTATACTCGCAATGTTAGAGCCTAACAGGGCTCCAAAGTTTATCGAGGAAGCAGGGTTAGGTTCGCCTTTTGCTGAGGTGAGATCTCCTCAGGATTTGAGGAATCCAAAATACGATGATATTTTAGCAGTGGGAGATGCAGCTAAGTTGCCCTTCCCTAAGAATCAAGAGATAGCGTTTGAAAGTTCTCAGTTTGCTGCAAATAAGATCCTTGAGATGGAAGGAATAAGTGAGAAGGTCCCCGTGCAATACGCGTTTGTAGGCTGGGCTTACTTAGGGAATTTAGAGGGTAAGCTGGAGACTTTGAGCTTGCAGTTCCAGTTAGACTTGACAAAACAACCTCCAGCAGCTGCCAAAGACCCTCAGTTAAAGAGGGAGTATACGATACAAAAGGACAATTGGGAGCAAGCGTATCTTACAAAGCTCTTCGGATACAAGAGCGAGTAATAAAAAGTCAGTTTTTTATTTTTCCTTGCCACAACCTTCTCCCGTTATGAACATAGCGATATTCTTAGCTTCTTTAGGGATTTCACTATTAGAGCTCTCAGAAGCGGGTGCTGTAGCGTCAATATACCACGGAATTTACAAGAGTAACGTACCATTTCTATACGCTACGTTAGGTGTAATAACAGTGTTGATCCCTACATTCGCGTTAGGAAAGTTTATTTACCTCCTACCGTTAAATTACGTCCTTATCGGATCGGCAATAATATTGTTCTATTTCGGCTATAAGTTGTTACGCAGTGCTAGAAGGTATTTTAAGGGAGTTAAAAGGGCTAAAGGAGATGATGAAAAGAAGGAGGGAGTAGTTGTGGTTTTTACAATCTCGGCTGTTGAAGCATTAGAGGCTGCATTGGTGATAATAGCACTCATGGGTGAAGATTATTACGCCTCGTTGCTTGGCACTATCATAGCCTCGATTATAGTTATAGTTCTCACGTACACCTTAAAATCTCAAATTGCGAAGATAAGACTTCCTCATATGAAATTCTTTTTATCCGCTCTACTTTTCAGCCTTGGTACACTATGGTTTAATGAGGTATTTATAGGGTTGAGCGATTTATTTCTACCAGTGTTCTTCTTAGGGTTTTTAGTTTTTAATTACATAATAATAAAGATTTAAAAACAAAAATTAAAAAGAAAATAAGTGAAAATTTTTACACAAAATGCCTTCCTCTGACTCTGCGTTTGCCTAATTCAGGCTCTCTCTGATTTTCAACTTTTTTAGGAACTTCACTATTTTGTGTCCCCAACTTCGTCTCTTTCATTATAAAGTAGTCTCTTATTCTCGCTAACGCTTCCCTATAATCTTTTACGCCCTTTAACATCTCCGCAAGTGTATTATTCCCTATATATCTTAACCAAGCTACTATGTGCCCTTGTTCTAAGTGCCAGTTTACACATGCCGGGTCTGTAGCACCTATCCTCATTATTTCTTTCTCGAGTTCTTTTTCGTTGTGGGCTACTCCGACTACTCTATCATATGACCTGAAGTAGAAAGGCTCCATATTCTTTTCCTTGTAAGTGGAAGTGTTATAAACAAAGAGTCTACATAAAGAATGACATGTATCAATGATCACATATTTAGCCTTATTTTGGTAAATAATAAATTGATGAGTGAGATTCAAGACGCATTAAATGCATACAAGCAAGGAAATCTTAATTACGCACTGAGAAAGGTTCAAGAAATAATCGAGAAATCTCAATCTCAGGAAGCGTATAATTTACTCGGGAAGATTCTAAAGGAAATGGGAAAGGACGAGGAAGCCCTTCAAGCTTTCTTGAAAGCAGGTAACAGAGTTGAAGTTGCTAGAATTTATTTACAACACGGTTTGTATAGGGATGCATTGAACCAGCTAAAGGACTTAAACGATAAAGAGGCGAGGATTTTGAGGGCTTTGGCTTATATAAAACTTGAAGAATACGAGAAGGCTAAGGAGGAATTAACGGGCATAGAAGATAACTCCCCGATAACCCTCAAGGCAAAGGGCATAGTGGATTATTATATGGGAAATTATTACGACGCGTTAAGGGAACTTAGCTTAGCAATAGAGGCTTACCCTTATGACGCTGAACTGTTTTATTACAGAGCCCTTACTAAGACAGAATTGAATATGGATCCAGAAGAAGACTTGAACACCGCTATATCTCTAAACCCGTATTATGCAGAGTTATACTATAATAAAGGAGTTGTATTAGAGACTAAAGGTAAGATAGAAGAAGCTATTAAGTTCTACTCTAGGGCTATAGAGGTTAAGCCTCGGCTAGTTAAAGCTTATTACAGAAGAGCAAAGGCTCTAATGAAAATGGGAAAAGAAGATGAGGCAATGAAAGATATAGAGAGAGTTAACCAGATAAAGAACTCAGGATCAAGTTAGCCACGTTGTATGCGGGGATACCAGTTACTTGACCTCCTGGATAAGTCCCAGCACTACACAAGTATAAGTTCTTGTATTTGGTAATGTAGGGCAGTCTCTTTTCAAATAGGAAATCATCAGTCATGGGTAGGTGGTTGAGGTTACCAAAGGGCAAATTATACAATTGTTGACTTACTTCACCGTCTATTTTATCTATGTATAGTATATCTTCATCCTTGATTCCCAGTAACTCCTTAACGTTTTCCAGTTCACCCATAGTCTCTAGGACGATTCCGTTTCTAGTCTTGTCTAAATATGACGGAATAAGAATCTCTCCCACCTCAGTATCAAGTAATGAGTATTCGTATCCCTTTAACGGCTTTGGTATTCTAGGATAATTCCTCAGAATTATGTTGTATTTCCTCCACCTCGAGACCGGTAATTTAACGTTAATGCCAAGTAAGTTGTAAAATACGAGAGGACTGGTCGCGATCACTACAACATCAGCTTCATACTTTTTACCGTTAACTAAAACTGCCTTAACTTCGTCGTCTCGAGTAATAATATCCTCTACACGGGAGTTAACCCTGAATTCCACCCCTAACTTCTCAGCGTATTCTGCGACCCTCTCAGCTACAGTCCCCATCCCTCCCTCGACTAAAGCCCAATCCGGAGAAAAATAATAGGCTATAACATAAGCTGAACTCTTCTCCATTCCGTGATAGATAAAGAAGTAGTGGTAATCTTCCGAGATGTATTCTGATAACAGCTTTTTTGCAGGAGTGTCAATGAACTCGCTTAATCCCTCCTTTTCAGCCTCTTCCCTAATTTCCTGCCTTGTTGGTGGGGACTTAACGAATGTGAATTTCTTATTTAACAACTCTTTGAACTTCAATAGCTTTTCCTCGAATTCAGGATACTTTTTCTCCCCCGCCTTAACTAGTTCTTTTACCCTCTTTTCCTTATCCCTCCAAAATGGTATGGCTTTTCCGTTAACGTAAAAGGTCTGAAATACGGCCCCCTTTAGTATAGGTATCCCAAACTTCTTTATCAGAAATTCCGGCATTAACCCCAAGACGTAAGAAGCCCTACTTATCTTTACACCTTTTATTTCTACGGTATCAGTCATCCCTCCCAGCTTGTCTCTGGCTTCAAATAAAGTAACTTTAACCCCTTTTTCTGCCAATAACGCTGATAAAATTAACCCGTTATGACCTCCACCAATAATTGTGACCTTCACTTTGAAACACTCCTCCCTCTCAATATATACCATGTACCTAAAGCCTTAGCTCCTAGAACGTTATTCTTATCGTAGAACTCTATCTCAACGACTACTGCAGTTTTACCAGCCCTTATTATTTTCCCGACGCATCTAAAAGGTCCGTCTTTCATCGGCTCAAGAAAGTTTATTTTTAGTTCTTGTGTTACTTGATCATCACCGTCGTTAACAGTCATAGTCGCCAACCCTCCCGTGTAATCAATAGTACTCATGATAGCTCCTCCGTGTAACACTCCTCCTATTCTCAATACGTTTTCGGAGTAATTTAATACAGTTTCTGCATATCCCTTATCAATTTTGATAACTCTCAATCCCAAATAACTGAATAAGTTTTCTCTCGACAAGATCTTGTTTATTCTATCCACGTCAAAAGTTTTTACTATCTCAATCTTATTATAACCTTGAATGCTCTCATCTGTCATACAAAACTGTATACTGTTAACTTTACAAAAAGTTTCGGTTAACTTTTGCAATGTATATTCCTTAGAAGTATGGGACAAATTAGTAGAGGGTAAGACGGGAAACTTCGTGATAGTAGGCAGAAGTGAAGGTGAAAGAGGAGAAATCAAGTGGTATGACCACGAGGTAAAAGGCAGATTAACGCTTAAAATTGACAGAGGTACCTTAAAGGCTTATTTCCAAGACGAGGAGAAGGTCATTAATTTACTTGACCTAGGGTACATCTACACATGGGTTAGCGAAAAGATTTCATCCTCTAATAGATACATTGGCTTGTGTCAGACCAGCAAAAGGAGAGGAAGAATAGAGGTTACGGTTGTGAAAGGCATAGATGTATATACTTCGCTGGACAAGGAAAAGATAGACTTTATCCTTACCCAAATTTTCGGAGAGGGAGTTAAACTACTCAAGGTCGTTGTTTCTGACGACTTTAAACACGTATATTTACAGTTTTTCAGGAAGGGCGTATACTGGTTCTCGGAAATGGATAGACTTGCGTTAAAACATCAATCTTTAACTAAGGAATTAATAGACCTCAAGAAGGAGATCATGTCTACCTTAAATAGATGAGATGGGTATTCAGTATCATCTGAGGAACCGAAACCTATCACGTATTCGTATTTATCGACGAGCCTTCTCACTATTTCCTTCTCGCTTAAAGGGAGAACGAGAACCGCTATTACTTCACAAAGTTCTGAAGAAGCAAAATCTATGTGCCAATGCATTTTCCTCTTTTCCTTACTCATATGTCGGGAGACCCTCTTAGCACAGTTCGCCCCACAAGAACCGACGTAAGCATAGAAACCCTCCTCTAGGTGGAACTCTTTAGACTTAGTCCTGATATCGCCTTTACGGCAACTCAAAAAAACGATATATCCCTTCATACTAATTTAATTCACGTGAAAGTCATAATTGAACATTTGGAGCCTGAGCTGTCTAAATGGATCCTTTACGAGTATGAAAGTGCTTATAATATTTTAGGTGATAATGTGCTCATTACTGGCGTAAAGATAGACGGTATACCTAGTACTGAAAAGAGGTTTCATGAAGTATTAGACCCTACTAAGGTGGTAATATTAGATCCGTTTGCAGAGGAAAAGTTAAGTAGGAAAGATTTGACGGAAAATGAAGCTATAATTATTGGAGGAATTCTTGGAGATCATCCTCCGAGAGGCAGAACAAAAGAGTTCCTTTCCGATAATTTCCCTCAAGCTAAGAAGAGGAATTTAGGAAAAGACCAGTTCACGATAGACAGCACTGCTCTCTTGATTAAGGAATTACTTCTTGGCAAGAAAAAAGTCAAGTATACCTTTATGCCTAAGATTCTCTGCAAATATAAGGAGACTGAGAGCGAAATAGACTTACCTTTTGCTTATGTCCTTTTAGATGGTAAACCATATATTTATCCCAAACTTTTCTCTTTCTTAACTAAAGGATTAAAAGAATGTATTGTAAATTTTGATAATGTAAAAGAATTTGAAATTGTAGAAAATTCAGTATAAACTTGATAAATTTTTATTAAGGAAAAAAGTTGTAATTATATCAATGAGCGAGAAACTGAAAACTAGTAAAGAAGTAATACGTTGTTGCTATAAGATATCCGATACTGACATTGACTGTTTATTTAAATTGATAGAACTGGGAAAGCCAGTGACATCAGAGGAACTTTCAGCACTGCTAAAGATGAGTAAGACTACTGTCGAGAACAGCCTCAAGAAGTTGATAGATGTAGGGCTTGTGGTGAGGGAGAAAGGGGATGAAAAGAAGATAGGGAGACCAAAATATTATTATGAGGTTGTATCTAACTATATGGAAAAATTAAAGCATGATTTAACTGAATGTTCTAGAAAGATTCAATCAAGCATGTCTAATTTTTAAAAAGTTAGCTTTTAACGTACTTCTTTAGAGTATTTTTAACTTTTTCTATCTTTTCAATGTAGTAAAATGAATAGAAGAGAAACAGAAGAGAGTCTACCTCAAAACCTAAGCTTAACCCTAGAAAGAGAAGAGATAAGGGTTGTACAAAAACCAAGACTAGAGAGGTCAATGCTATAACGTTTAGAATTATTCCGTTAGAAAAGTAGTGTTTTATACGAGTATAAAAAGTATTTACAACATCTACTATATTTAACGTATCTAGCAAAGCCTTCAGGTTACCCTTAAGGCTCGTTAGTTTCTCCTCAACAAAGGACGAGGTTAAATCTAATGCTGGTTGTGTTCTTAAACCTACCATCAATTCCTCCAATAACTCTTGTGCCTCGTCTGCAGATACCACTTCAAGAAATTTTTTAAATGAAATAAGAGACAGTAAGGACTTCATTCTAGGCCATTCTTTCTCTAGCTTTCTAATCTTAGAATTAAGTATTATGTATAGAAAAAGTCCGTTTATTCCAGATGTTATTACAACTGTAAAAGTCAATAATTCAATTACATTCATATATTATAATTCCTCTGATAACTCATTAATAAGTTCAGCTAATTTAAATTCTAGTTCTCTAACCCTTCTTAATTTCTCTAGCACTTTCTCTCCTTCAGGAGTAATTCTATAACCATTTTCAGTCTCTTCTAGGTATCCTTTACTGATTAGATAGTCAGTGTACTTCTTCAGTATAGTAAAGCTTAAATTTGCATCTTTCATTATAGCAGATTTTGCAGTGTGCCCTTTTTCAACAAGGTCTAGAATGTCACTAATGATCTCAAGCTGGTCTCTTTTACTCCTCATACATATAAATGGTATAACCCGCTTGTATAAAAACTTTCACATTCTATTTATGTATTTTTATTTTCATTTGAAACATTCTCTACTTTTTCAACGATTTCTTTTAACAACTTGTAATCTTTTTCTCCTCTAAATCTTTCTACAATTTTCAGGATGTTTTCAAGATCTTCTTTACTGTAAGATGGTTCTACTATTTTAGTTAGTTTTCCTAAGACATCTACAAGAGGCTGGATACTTTCTATATATTCAGGCAATGTCAATTCAGGCAGTGATGAGTAGAGATTTATTAGTCCTATTGAGATCAAGTTCAACCCTTTTGTCACCACGTTCTTAAGTTCTTCTAACTGCTTAGCCCTATCTTGTATCTGTATAATCTCGTCCTTCTTTTTACTTAGTTCGTTAACGTAACTTGCTATTCTGTATTTCTGCACCTCGAGTGAGATCATAGCGTCTCTTACTTGCCTTGAAGCAAAGTACCTGATCTCTCCTCCATTGTTAAGAACATTTATGTAACCTTTAAAGTATAAGTCTCCTATACTTCTCTGTATTGACTCCCTGTCCATGTATACAGAGAGTGCTGAGAAAAGGGTGTTTGCATCTATCCCTCCGGGACCGGATTGAGAGATTAGAGTTAATATCAGCCTATCCCTTTTTTGAATGAACTCCATAACTACAATAGGGGTGAAGGAGATAAAAAGTGTAGCCAGTGCACCAGGCAAAGTTTTATGGATAGGCAGTTACTCCGTAGTGTTCGGAGGAATAGGTCATGTGATAGCTGTAAACAAGAGGGTTCACGCCGAGTGTAACATCTCCAACGAAAACTTGTTTGAGACATCATACGGGATTTTTAAAGGTAGAGGAAATGAGTTGATCGAAAGTGTGTTAAACCAGTTCAGAGTGATGTATGGCAATATACCGAAATTTCATGTTAAGCTAATCAACGACCCAGAGTTCATAATCAACGGTAGAAAAAGCGGTCTAGGTAGTTCTTCAGCTGCAACGGTCGCCTTAACAGCGTGCATCTTTTCCCTTTTAAGCGGAGGGAATAACCCTGACGAGGTGCACAAGATAGCTCAGAGAGCAAATTACGAGAGACAAAAAGGGATAGGTAGCGGTTTCGATGTGGCTTCTGCTGTATATGGCTCAATTATCTATAGAAGGTTTACTAACCTAGAGAAGATGGATTATTATGTGAAACCGTTAAGGATAAATAAGGAACTGGTGATGGCATTCATCGGGGAGAGTTTTGATACTGTAAGTTCTGTAGCCGAGTTCGTTAAGAAAAAAGAGGACCCGCGTTTTAAGGAGATAATGAGTATGATAGAAGAGGAGAACAAGTTTGCTATTGAACTTATAGAAAAGGGAAGATTAGAAGAGGCTGTTGAACACGTAAGGTTAGCTAGGAACATGCTCATGGACTTAGCTACTGAAGTAGTTAACGTTAAGATTGAAAACGATTTCACCAGAAAATTGGAAGAAATAGCAGAAAGAGAGGGGGCTATCTTTTCTCTGTCCCCTGGAGCTGGAGGTGAGTCAGTAGTGGCTATTGGCGATAACCTTGAAAGGGTGAAAGAGGCGTGGGGTAAAATTAAAGGTGTTTCAGTGATAACACTTAAAGAAGACGAGGGATTGAAATTTGAGGCATGAAGGTGAAGCTATAGCACCGTCAAATATAGCGATAGTCAAATATTGGGGAAAGAGAAATGAAGAACTTAACTTGCCTCTTAACTCCTCACTATCCGTAACTTTACAGGGTTTAGAGGTCAAGACTAAGGTGATCTTCGATGAGGAGTTCGATAAAGACGAGGTGATCATAAACGGGGAAAAGGCGAGCCCAGAGGAGGTCGAGGAATACAGCGGTAGAGTGTTAAAGATATTTCGCAAGATTTACGGTAAAGATATTTATGCGAAAGTGATTTCTCAGTCCAATTTCCCTAAGGCCGCTGGTCTCGCTTCTTCAGCAGCTGGTATTGCAGCTCTGGTCTATGCAGCTAATAGTGCCTTGGGTCTTGGTTTAGACCAAAAAGAGTTGTCTAAGATAGCTAGGATAGGCTCTGGAAGTGCATGCAGGAGTACGGTAGGGGGTTTCGTCCTTTGGACTAAAGGTGAAAGAGACGACGGAGAGGACTCGTATTGTTATCAAATATTCCCCGAATATCACTGGAAGGAATTGGTAGACGTCATACCAATTGTCTCGTCCAGCAAGAAGAAGGTGTCCTCACGTAAGGGGATGATAAGGACTTCCGAGACTTCGGCTTTGATGAAGTGCAGGGTGGAGTTCGTAGAAAATTCGTTAAAAGACGTTATAGACTCTATAGCAAAAAAAGACGAACAGAGGTTTTATTACTGGACTATGAGGCACAGTAACAATATGCATGCTGTGATACTTGACAGCTGGCCCTCATTTTTCTATCTTAATGACACCTCTTTTAGGATAATGGAGTGGATTCAGGATAGCGGAATAGCAGGTTACACTTTTGACGCAGGTCCTAACCCCCATATTTTCACTACTGAAAAACACGTTGATGAAGTCATAAACTTCATAAAGCAGCTAGGAATTACAAATTACTTCGTAACGAGAGTTGGCTCAGGGCCTAGAATCATCAACTAAGCTTCTGGTGAGACTTTACGCACTCATCAATTATTCTTTCATACTTTTTCACCTTTTCAGTCTGGTTTACGTGATAGACTATTATCGCCTTCTTTAGATCTTTGACTGCATTGATCAAATTGGAGAATTTCGACAGTTGATACATATTCTCTCCATCAAATATGTAGACGGCCTCTCCCTCTTCCCTATATGGAGTGTCGAAGAACTCGTAATATATTACACCACCCTCAGTTTCCCTACTCAACTCGGTTATCTCCTTCTTATCGATATCGTTGAGACAATCACCCTCAATATCCTTCTTTATCCTCTTGTACCCTGAACGGAAGAATATTGCTTGGGGGAACTTCTGATCCTCCATTACCGATATAGAGGCAAGAACATTAAAATCCGTTATGTGGAGCAAATTGTCTAGTACGAGTTTACCTTTTGAAATTAACTTAGCTATTGCGTGGGATAGTATTGAGTTATACATGCCGACTACGCTGTGGAAATAAACGTTTTCGAACATGTACATCCTAGCTAAAAGGAACTGTTCAACGATCGGGATAGCCTTTTTGAGAACTGCTATCTTACCGTCAACATAAGTCAATACCCTCTTCAACCTCTCCACGTCGTAAGAACCGTAGCCAACACCAGCGTAGTAGGAGTCTCTAAGTAAGTAATCTCCTCTGTCTGCATCAACGAAGTTGGAGACAAGTTGCAAGGCAAGTTTTTCCTCCTCGTTTTTAGGTTCTTCTCTGAGTACGTTGATGACGAACTTCACGGGGTCACTGTGAGATGAAAAGTTCTTTTCGAGTATACACGTAAGCTCGTTCTCGATTATGCTAATCCCGTTGTAGACATGGGTCTTTTTACCTTGGTAATTTATGTTTGTAATCCCGTAAACGTCCCTAGTAACTTGTAAAGCCGATTCAAAAGTGTGGGAGAAGGCTAAATGCCCTATGTCGTGAAGCAGACCGGTTACACCTACAAGTTCGACGTAGTCCTCGTCTACAAAATCTAGTCCTTCACTGTTCTTTTTAACGTATTGCAGAAACTCCTTTATAAGGTACATCACTCCCAAACTGTGTTCAAAACGTGTATGTCTCATCCCAGGGTATACCATGTGAGCTAAAGCGTTTTGACTTATGTACCTGAGCCTTTGGAAATAAGGGTGAGAAATGATTGGCAAAACTCTTTCGCTTATTTCTATGTAACCGTGTATAGGGTCTCTTATTAACTTACTCATTATGGAAAATACAACTGCAGAAATTTTATAAATTGATCAGTGCGTCAAGTATCGCATTAGCTCCTTGCATTACTTTCTTTTCCAGCTCCTCCTTACTTATCCACCCTCCCTTGACTAAACTATCGGAGATCACTACAACTGCCCCACTCTTCAATTTCCTTAACTTACTAAGTGCGAAAAGAGCAGCACACTCCATCTCAACAGCTATATTACCTCTTTCAGACCACTTCTTTGTGAAGTCTTCGTCCTCTGCATAAAATGCATCACTGCTGAATACATTGCCGGTAAAGAACTTAAGCCCCTTAGCCTTAAACGAGTTATACAGTGCTAACAATACGTCAAAATCGGGAGTGGATGAGATACATGCGTCCTCCTTGAAATACTGGTGAAAGAGACCACCCCGGTTGTAAGAAGCCCCAGTAACTATAACGTAGTCTCCTTTGTCCAACTCGGGGACTAAAGCTCCGGCTGTACCGTATCTAATGAAGACCTTCCCACCTAACATCGCTAATTCCTCGAGGACTATGGCTATCGAGGGACCACCTATTCCATGCGTCGCGATACTTACCTTAACATCCTTGTATTTGCCGGTGTAGACTAGAAAACCTCTGTTCTCGTTCACAATCTTGGGTTCTTCCAATAAAGTTGATAGTAGTTTAACCCTACTTGGGTCACCTGCTATTAAGACTCTTTCCGCGACTTCTCCTTTCTTAGCTAATATGTGAACCGGGTTCATTAAGATCAGCATTGAGTGTAATTTATATCATTAACTCATGACAGCCGGTGCTCATCATCCAACGTGTACTAATCATGACATGTGGTTATAAGCAATTGAATTTGCTCCCTTTTACTGAATTCATTTTTTATCATATTGAGCTAAAAATTTTAGAAAAGTTAGGATAGACTGTCATCCTTAACTATTGTAAAGTTATTAAAAACATTAGGAATAAGGTTTAAAAAGTCAGACGTAATACGTTATCTTATGAAAGAGAGAGTAGTAGAGGCTAAAAGACTGGTGGGAAAGAAGACCGTGAGAGGAAAGACATATGAGTACGAGTACTACACACTACCGCTGAACCTGTACATACCAAAGTCCATGGTTGAAAAGCACGGTACTAAGTTCATGCTACAAGTAGACGAAGAAAACGGTACTATCATAATAAAGCCAACCGAGAGTAAATAAAGAATCATCAATACTTTTTACAGAAACTGGGGGTTAAGGGGACGAAAAGCCTCGCCAAGGGGATGGATAGCCCCCTTATATTTAAATACTTCTTTTTCTAAAATTCTTTCAATGGCTAGGAGGGGTAATAAAGCGATCAGAGCTACAGTTTCTATGAAGATCGCTCTATCTGAACCCCTCCTAGTCCTCGTTAATAACTACGTTAAGGCACTCCGTTTCACCCTCTTTTGGTTGAAGGAAAATGTCCTGAACCCGGAAGAGAAGGGAGTGCTTTCGAAAGTTCACGATGAGTTGTACATGAGGTTAAGGGAGGAGTATAATCTACCATCAAAGGTTGCTGAGGATTGTTATAGGGAAGCTCTCGCGACGTACAAGGGTTGGTATAATAATCCTAAGAAGGGTAGGTTTCCAAGAGTATATAAGCCAACAGTTTGGTTAACACCAAGGGCAAGTTATAATGTTGACTTCGAAGAAATGACCGTTAGGATTGCGAGTGTTGGTGAACTTCCAATCTTAGGTTATCCCAGAAACTTGAAGGACTACATGAGTTGGAAGATGAAGGAGGCTAGGCTAACGGTTAAGGATGGGAAGGCTTTTCTAAAAGTGGTTTTTGAGAAGAAGAAAGAGAAGGTTGAGCCAAAGGAGAGTATTGCCGTAGATATTAATATGAATGAGATAGTTGTGGGGAAGGACGACGAGCACTACGTTAGGATTTCAACTCGTTTGCATGAGGTTCATCATTGGAAGTCTTTAGCTGAGAACCTACAGAAGAAGTACCCTAGAAGGTGGAGGGAGAATAAGAGGATCTTGTATAGAGTTCGTTCTTTCCACCAAAAGGCTAGGAGGATTATGGAGGATTTTGCTAGGAAGGTTGGGAAGTGGGTTGTTGAAATTGCTGGAGATTTTGGTGCCAATGTTATTAAATTGGAGAACCTAAGGAACCTCATCAAGAACGTAGATAGACTGCCAAGAGAGTTTAGGGATAAACTGTACTTAATGCAGTACCGTCGTTTGCAGTATTGGATTTCTTGGCAGGCTAGTAAACACGGAATGGTTATTGAGTTTGTTAATCCCAGTTATTCATCAGTCTCTTGCCCTAAGTGTGGTAGAAAGATGAAGGAGGTTTCCCATCGTTGGTTTAAATGTTCTTGCGGTTATGAGAATGATCGTGACGTTATTGCAATCATGAATTTAAATGGGAGGGGGTCTCTGACCCTCTCGACTGCCCACCAAATGAGAGATGTAAACCCGAATCGATGGTGGGAACGATGAGCTCTCTGGAAGGGAACCCTCGACCCTTCCAAGGTGGGGAGGAAGTCAGCTTCCGTAATCTTTCATAGCTTCAACAAAGACATCTTTTATTTGTTCAAAAGCAAAGTTTACATCACATTTCTTCACGGTCTCCTTTCCCATCAGCCCATATTTATCTGGGTCTTTCAAGACAATATCTATTTTTTGTGCTAATTCCTGATGATTACCACTCCTAAAGATGTACCCGTTAGCCCCATCTATAATTAACTCACTTACACCCGCACCTGAGCTCACTATTGCAGGCTTACCGTAAACCCAGCCCTCACAAACTACGAGTCCGAAACCCTCTATCCTAGATGGCAATACAATTACATCTGAAGTCGCATATATTGTAAACAGTTCCTCGTCGTCTACATGACCGGTGAATACTACTTTATCGTAGACTCCTAAGTTCTGAGCCAGAGCCTTTAGCTTTCTCGCCCATGAACTGGCCTTACCTGTTCCTAGAGCCCCGCTAGTAAAACTTCCGTTTCCAACCAGTAGTAATTTTACGTTAGGGGGTTTTTACCTCCTTCATAGCTGTTATAACCACGTCTTGACTCTTCATGGGATCCATCCTAGCCACTACAGTTATCACCTTATCGTCAGGTTTAAGACCGTATTTATCCCTTACCTTTTCAACCTCTCCTTTCCCTGGTTTCTTATATGACGACGTGTCTATGTAGGGATATATCTGTTTAACCTTTGTTCTGGCTCCTGCTCTTAACAACCCCTCTAAGTCCCTCTTCGTACTGACTATCACGTAGTCGAAGCCCTCAAAGGACTTTACAATGAAATCCCTGATCTTTCTAGAGAGGATCTCTGGTATGAAAGGTATGTGATACCAGAGCACAGCTGGAGCAGAGGGGCCTATAATCCCTCCTACTAAGAGCTGTTGAAAATCGTTGATGAAGTAAATGTCAGTGTCCTTATAAAATTGTAGAAGTTTCTTAGCGGATAGCCAGTTATAATCGGCATACGAGATGTAGTGGAAGGGTTGAATTTCGTATTTAGTCAGACCGTGGGACTCGTTGTATATCCCCTCTTTGAACTCCGTGTAACCTTTAAGTGTCTCCGGTTGGACGTCGATGAAATAAAACTCCTTACGGTTGTAAATAACCTCCGGAGAGTAGCCAGGACCTAGAGACACCCATCTAGCTTTTGAAAACTTATCTAATATCGCCATCATCGTTTTGGCAACTCCGCCAACAGAAATGTAGTAGTCAGAGCTGTCTATGGTAGATAAGTCTATGGGCAACTCAAGGTAACCGTACTTCTCAACGAGGTCTCGGTATGCCTGTCTGAACCTTATGGGAGGAGTTTGAGTATTAATTGCTACTGAAACCATGGCGTAATGATTAATGTTAGCTATCATGTTTAAAAAAGTAAGCTCAGATTATGATACCATGAATTACACATTCCTATCTAACGGATTAACATCGGCCCTTGAGGTAAACGGAAGTATTGAGTGGTTTCCCGTACCTCGTTATGATTCACCTTCAGTTTTCACCAAGATTCTTGATAGCGAAAAAGGTGGTTACTTTTTACTTACCCCTTTATCAAACGAGTACAAAGTGCAACAAGAGTACTTAGGTTATTCACTAGTAGTTAAGACCTCTTTCAAGACTACTTCGGGAGAGGCGAAAGTAATAGACTTTCTTCCCCTCTCCTTACCTGCGATCATAAGGCTTTACGATAGTGAAGTGGAGTTGAAAGCTGTCGTCAGACCCGTTTTCAATTACGGTTTGATTAATGCTGGGACTGAAATACTTGAGGACAAAGGCGTTGTCTACAAAAACCCTTTGTCGAAGGAAGGCTTAGAGCTTCTAATATACGGGAACTTTGAAATAAAATCACCTTACGAGATTACTATTAAACCCGGAAAGGGATACCTCTACTTACTCTATTCAAAAGATTTGAGATACGGAATCTTTAGCCAAAAAGGCTTTGTGTATTCTATGCCTTACGATGCCTTCTCGAAACTGATAAGCTATACGGAAAAGGAACTGTCCAAAGCGAGAAAAGTGAACGTTCTGAGAGATATGTACTACCGCTCCCTATCAGTGATTCTAGGAATGTACTATAGGCCTTCGGGAGGAATTGTAGCATCTCCTACGTCCTCGATCCCAGAAATAGTCGGAGAGAGCAGAAACTGGGACTATAGGTTTGTCTGGGTCAGGGACTCCTCTTACGCTGTAGAAGCTCTAGTTAAGGCTGGGTTAACTAACTATGCTAGGAGGACATTAGACTTCTTAATTAGTGTTTTAGATCCTTCCTCAAAGAGCTTCGATCATCCATTTTATACAATTGACGGTACACCACCTCCAGCTGAGGAAACTCTTGATTGGCTAAGCGGATTCCTCAATAGTAAACCCGTTAGGATCGGCAACGCGGCTTATTTACAAATACAAATGGACGTGGAAGGAGCATTTATGAACGCCTTGTACACGTATTATAAGGAGACTGAAGATGATGATTATGTTGATAGGAACTTCTGGGCCGTTGAATCAATAGCGTCTTGGGTTAAATCTTCGTGGAGAGAACCGAGCACCGACATATGGGAGGAAAGGGGAGTGACAAGACATTACACCCATACTAAAGTCATGAGTTGGGTGTCGATGGATAGGGCTTCAAAACTGGCTTCAGCACTCGGTTATAACGAGCTGGCTGAGGAATGGAAGATCACAGCTAATGAAATAAGAGAGGATGTAATAAGGAACGGAGTAAAAGACGGGTCTTTTATAAGGTATTATGGTGGAGATGAATTAGATGCCGCACTCTTAACGTTACCTCTCTACGATTTCATAAAAGCCGAAGATAAAGTGTTTCTGAACACACTAGATAGAATAGAAAAGGAGTTGAAAGTGGGGGAAGGTTTATATTTAAGGTACAGAAAGGACTTCATGGGCTTTGCCGTAAATCCCTTTACGTTAGTGACTCTGTGGATGGCGAGAGTTTACGTAAGGTTAAACCAAGAGGGTAAGGCATTGGAGTTATTGGATAGAATTAGGAAATGCTCCTCCCCTCTGGGCTTAATAGGTGAACATATAGACCCCAAGACGTGTGAGGCAAGGGGTAATTTCCCCCACTTATTCCCGCACTCTGGGGTAGTAATGACAATAATTGAACTGGAGGAGAAGAAGAATGAAAAACAGCAGAATGTTCCAATTGATCAATGAGGCGATCGAGGAGATAGAAAAATTCGGGTCTTGTGAAAGTGCATATTATATTCTGAAGTACTTGGCTAATAGTCGGGATAACTTATGCGAAGAAGAGGAAGTTGATTACGATATAACGATAGACAACTTAATTTTCTTAGCTATGAACGGGAAACGTACGGAGAAAAAATATAAGTTATACGTGAACGCTTTTTTCGTTTACGATATGGTATCTTCTTCTCTCGCAGTTCAGAACCCCCTATTCACGTTTAGATGGGGAAAGTTATATTTCATTTACAGCTCTAGAATTAAGTCTCACTTGAACGCTCTGGTTAAGAATAAATTTCTATATTTAACTAGGAGTCAAGTTAGACTTACTCAGAGGGGAGAAGAAGAGATGGAAGGAGTTAAAACACTGCTCAGTAAAGACTATTTAAGAAAGATAAATGAGAAGTTGAAGGAAATCGATAAGATGAAGTTGAAAGATTTGAAAATATATACTAAGAATTATCTATTTACAAAAAGTTGAGAACTATTTCATCGATTTCAGTTTAATGGAAAAGTCTTGCTTCGTAGTAATTATCTACTTTATTGAGTGAAAAATAGAAAATGACTTCATATTGGGTTAAATAATTTGCAAAGATAAATTAAACAATGCTTACTTATCTTCATCTAGATGCTATTTATTCTTTCAATCCATCTAAATATCTAATTCTAACTATTTCAAAAATTTAGACATGAATTTGAAAATAATTTACTTTGAAAAGTTAAAAAAGTTATATATTATATTTTGTTACTTAAAAAATTATTCTCTATTTCTCTTTGTAGTAAAATTTAATTTAATTAGTTGATATTATACTATTGATATAAAGTTCTATAAAATTGACTAACTTTTTTAATCCGCGTCGCGCTAACGTTTTAAACATGAGTACAACAAATCCCATGTGGAAGAAGTAGAAAAGCTTATAAAAGAAGGTAAATATAAAGATGCCTTAAACCTAGTCAAGGGACATAAAGACTCTCCAATAAAGTTTTACTACTTAGCCCTTATCTATTTCAAGATCGGGAATTTAAAAGAGGCGTTAAGGTTTTCGGAGAAGGCTAAGAGGACTGGTAATGAACCAAGATTTTCTACCCTTTATAGTTACATACTTTATTCTCTAGGACATGAGCAACAAGACGTCGAGTTATTTGAAAGAGCCCTAAAGGAGATGCAAAAAGCGTTACAGACAAATAAGCAGCTTGAATACGACCCAGAGTTCCTTTACTACGTGGCTAACACTCTCTATGAGCTGGAAAAGTATAAAGAGGCTCTAGACGCTATTAACAAAGCTATAATAATAAAAGAAGATGAGTCGATGCGTAAACTTAAGGGCGATATACTCTTTAAACTCGGTAAATATGAGGATGCTATAAAGGAGTATGAAAAAGGTATTGAAAAAGACGAGAACCTTTACGCTATAGGCTTTACTTATTACAAGATGGGAGAGCATAAAAAGGCACTCGAATATCTTGATAAGGCAATTACAATTAACCCCGGCAATCCATATTATTACGAGACTAAAGCCGAAATACTTCTTGAATTAGAGAAAAAAGAGGAGGCAATTAGAGAGATAAGCAAGGCTTTAGAAATAGACCCAGATAACCCGTACTTGATATCTACTCAGGTTGAAATTCTGTCTCACTTGGATCAAGAAAAAGCCCTGAAGATTGCAAAAGAATTCGTCAAGGATTTTGAAGAATATAGAGATATATTTTGTGAAGACATTAAGGAGAAAAAAATAAAAGGTAAAGTGAAAGAAGAAGTAGAAATCTTATGTTCATAAGTGAAACAGGTATATAAGTCCGTGTTAGTAATTTCCCAGAAAAGAGAGTCTTAAGTGAAGGCATTAAAAATTATCAGCTCATTATAAGTTAACATAGATCCTTTAAATCTACACACCTTTAAATTTCAATTCGGAAAAAAAAATTCGGTTAATAGATCAGAAAGACCTCGATCTTTTTGGGCGGGATTGAAATCAGGCTATGATAACGCTAAGTTGAAACACTTAGTTTTCTACATAAATTACTTACTTTTAACGCACACAAGGAATTTTTGTTCATTAAGCATTTCGCTCAAATGCGCAACAGCTACTACGTTATACTTCTTAGCAATCTCAACTAATTCTTTTGCCTTATCTTTTCTATTCTCATTTATTACGAATCCCACTGTGTTGTATTTACTAAATATTACACGCCTAAGAAAAGCCTCTGTGTTATTTATTACGTTAAAGTTAAAGAGCCAACAATGATTCAGATTTAACCTCTCCAGATAGTCACTAATATACTTCTCTACGAAGCTCGATGCTGTTACCGTCATTATTATCCACCTACTTGTTTGTAATGTAAATTAAATATATATACTCTTTCACTTAAACTCTTTATAAACTTTTATATTCAAGGAGTGGGTGTGACCTATTATAGACCATAGAGTGTGTAAGAAACTCATTAATGTTTTTAACTTCATAACTTGTGCCCTTCAGTAAATAATATTAAAATATGGGGCTGCTTTACTCGGGGCGAAGATTTTATATTCCATTCAAGGCAATTTTTAAATGCCGCGGTAGCTCAGCCTGGCTAGAGCGCTGCCCTGGTATACAGGGCAGACAGGCAGAGGTCCCGGGTTCAAATCCCGGCCGCGGCTTTTCCTTTATTTATGATCAATTTCGTGTATTCAATAATAATAACAAGGTTCTGATCAACACTAAGTATTACTACGGGTCCTAGCTACAATGAGTTGCAATATTGTATAAGAAAATCTCTAAATATGTTTATAAAAATGGATATAAATAAGGGAAGAAACAAAAAACACCTTTTCTGAGACGACTTTTTATACTAAAGAGTTGCCCGTTACTTCTAAGTACGGTACATTGCCACTATTAGGATAGTAATAAGTCGGCACTAGTGTAACTTGAGAATCAACGGGAGGTGCAATTAGATAGTAATAATAGAGGTGAGAGATCCCATTAGGTAAATTACTACTTAGTTGGTTCGTTATGTTAACGTAAGGACCGTTAGCCAACATGAGGTTGGTCAGCGAACTCGTGCCCGAATATATCATAAACTGATAATTGGGCTCGGGACCTACCTCCACGATAGCTCCGGTATTTAACGGTAAGGGTATTTGTAAATTCATCGTCACCACTGGGTTAGACCCTGAAGTACTATATATTGCTAACTCAAGATAAGTTTTAGAACCACTCACATAACCCTCAATAACGTACATGTACTTGTTGTTAGCGCTCAATAACTCGTTACTAGAGGAATAACCTACTAACGTATTGTTTACATACAATGTTACGTTATATTCAGTCGGGGTCACCGGTTTCACGTTTAAGGAGATATCTACTTGGTAAGTTTGGTTGGTCAACAAGGCGTTAATAACCGTAGTAGACCCGTTATTTGGAACTACGTCAAACCAACCCGTCATATATAATGGAGCATTACTGTTTAATCCCAAGGGTAACACGTACTTAAATACCAAGTTATTTTCGTAATTATTTGCAATTCCCGGTTTAATAGAAATGTTATTATTGTTGTCAATAAATGAAACTTGTTGGCCGTAAAATATATCATAACCTACTGATGTTATATTATCTTCTCCGCTAAAGAGTATAGAGGGTGATTGTATTGCAATTTGTCCGTTTACATTTATTAGGTTATTCCCAATAAACTGAGTTGAACTTGTTGAAGATGATAAAGACCCAGTATTGATTATAAGATTTCCATTGGGTATATTTAACTGTGAACCTCCATAGAAATCCACGTTAGTGGACGAACCATTTATAACCATACCTCCTTGCACAGTTGTATTACTAGTTCCTTCAAATGAGACTAAACCAGTTTGACCGTTAGTCTGTAAGAATACGGGATATTTACTGTCTATAACGGTATCACCAATAAATGTAATACGATTAGCACTCATGCTCATTACGGGGGAGTTTTGATAAATGCGTACATTGCCATTAACATTGCCCTTAAAGAATATACTAGAGGAAATACCCGTTAAGTTCATAATCGTCGGCCCGTCAGATACTATTTTAATTGAGGTTCCGCTAAAAGTTACGTAGGCACTAATTTCTGAGGAATTGAATAATAGTCCATCTTTGGCTACCATATTTAAGTTATTATTTATGCCTACACTTCCCTCAAACACTGGAATGCTATTAAACGTGATATTGGCTACATTTGGCACAGTAAATGTGTTCTCAAATATTACTAAACTATTAAATGTTAAGTCCACTCCAAGGTCAGTAACTGTTTCTTCGAATATAACCGGAGCGTTGAAGGTAATGTTGAAAGGTCCACTACCGGCAGACGTGCTAAAAGTGACGGAGTTAGTAAAGATGGTCGGAGTACTTATTGTTACGGGTTTTGACACTGAAATTGAGGTAGTCGAATTAGTCTGAAATTGACTTTTGTATTGGTTGTATATCTGGTTTGCCTCATGTTCTAATTGTAACTGGTATTCATAAGGGTTGTATAGTTGATACAACGGATTAAGCAAATCGGTTATAGGCACGTTTGGAATATTATTGTTGGAACCGTATGGAGGTAACTGAACTGGACCGACTGTAGTAATGCTTGTACCAGGTGAATAGTACAAGTAATTAGCTGTAACATGGTCAATGCCATTAAATATAAGCTGGCCTTGTCCTCCGTCATTATATCCAATATCACCAGGGACTTGTATTTCATCGTTTCCATAAAAAGTTACCGTAGACGTAGGGCCTGTTTCAAATAGTAACGAATACTGTCCGAAATACTGTTCAAACAATTGTCCGTAAGTAGTTATGACCACACTAGATATATTCCCTGAGTAAGTATTCACATATTGTTGAGCTTCAATTACTGGATATGCAATCCTGAACATTTGACCAGATATGTTAGCTAAAATCCATATGACTGGTACATAAGACGCGTTAGTTGTGAAGCTCACGTTCAAAACGCTATTTGGCTTTACCTCAAACGCGTAAAAACTAATACCAGCTATACTTCTAGTTAGTAAGTTTACTTGAGTGTTCTGGAATGTAACTTCTTTTATTACTCCGCTCCCTAAAACGCTGACGTAACCAATGTAGTTAGGATTAGAAATTTGGTTTATATAACCGCCATAATAGCCCTCCGGAATGTAGTTGTATGGGGCATAGTTGGTTTTCATTAAGAAGGGTACTACATATAAAGGCCCACTGAAGTTTAAGTTTAAGGTTACTAATGACCTTACTGATAAGTTCAACGGTATATTAGGTTCTGTAGGTATTATGTAGCTTATAACCGGTGGTGAGTACGATATATATATTTCCTTAGACAATTCCATTGCTGTCTGTAAGGGTATAATACTATTCGAGGTGATAGCACTTAGAGACGAATAATAACCTACAACAACTACAGCTAAGGATATCGTGATTATAACAAGAATTAGTGTTGTGACTGCATAACTCATAAGTAAATTTTGCCCAATCATCTATTTTAATTTTTCTTTCAGATACAAGGTTAACGAAAATTTTTATGACAATTAACGTATCATGTTTGTGAAACTAATATATATCATATTAATAAAACTAATTTTTTCTCGTCAGATTTACCTTTGACAACTGATAATTAGATCGATCTGTATTTTAAAAGCGAGTCAAGGATAACGAGCATTCTAAGAATACGTTTATGCCTTCGGTAGGATAGCAAAAGGCCTTGTTCTTTGAAGCCTCACCGATTATTAGGACTATAGGTTAGCGAAATGCACTTTTATTAAAAACTACGTGTTAAAAACTACGTCGCCGCTTAGACTTTATATCAAAATAATAATAAATAATATAATATATAATTTACTTTATCTTCCGACACTTCCCTATATTTCTTACGCCTTTACTTTACTAATCCAGTGATGAGTGTTATTAACACGTCAAAGCTATGACTATCTGTGCTTAGCCTTAGGAAAGTTTCTATTCGCTTACTCAATCCACCTTATAGAAGTGTCCGTTGGAAGACGTGTTCATCTAACCTTATGTTCATTTTCATAGAAGACTAATAGAAAATTATGAATAAATTTTTAGCATATTTATCCTAAAATCTTTATTATACTTGATTCAATCCTATACAGATAATCGGAAATAATTAGTTATGCTAATATTATCGAACGAAAGGAATAAATAGAAGGTTTTACAGACTTGTTTATATGGTATCAGTAGCAGCTAGTGAGTTTCTGTTAGTCGCTGCAGCTTTAGTTATAGGGTTAGTCTTCTTTGGGCTCACCCAAGCATTAATAATCCCTCAATATGCTTTTACACTCGCTGAACAACAAGCTAGGACTTTAGCGTCAGCGTCTTTTATTTCAGTTTCCCCTCCAGACATAGGTACTAATGGGTATTCCTTTGTAGTATATCCTTACATACCTGGTTTCAATGGTAACGTTACGGTCTTTATGTTTGAAGAACCTGCGTCTTTACTACCTTCTATAGCCGTTCTTACCCCCCAGTCTTCATCTACTTCTTTTTCAGCTAGTTTCCCTAACGGGACAAGTATGACTAAGGTAACAGTAGGTCCCATATATGACACTAATGGGCATGAACTCACAGAGTCAATAACGGGTTATACGTTACCGGCTAATTATCCGTTCGTGATAAGTGGTACTATACCAAAAGGGGAGATACTAATAATATGGGTGATATATAGTACGGGAAATTACTATTTTAGGATAGCATACACATATACTACGGGGTGATAGTTGTGAAAGCACAAGCTTCTGTAATTGTCGGGCTAATATTTATGATCATATTGTTTAGTGTGATAATACCATTCCTCGCGTTCACTATGACCTCACCGTCTTACGACATTCAAGGTAAGCAATATGTCTCTCAGGCTACACAAGCAAGGGATCAACAAATGTTCCAGATAGAAAGTGGGGATCCCTTAATATCCTACGTACTAACCCCAAGCGGACAAGACGTATTAAACTTCGAATTCCTCCACGGCTTTTATCCTCTGCAAATTAGGGGGATTTATTACTTCAACGGGACTTCATGGGTACCTGCATACCCTGGGAACTTGACCGTAAGTTCCGATCTGACGATATACTTGTTTACGCCGAGCTTTTATTCGGGACCTATAGATATAGTAACGTCTTATGCTAACCAAATAGTACTCTATCCAAAACAATTCGGTGGGCTGGAGTGTACAAACATATGGACTTTGTTCTTAAATAATCAACAGTCCAGTGCATACGTCACGTTATACCCGGGACAGAATACGCAAGTTGTGTATATATATGCTGAGGGCTCGCCTAGTGAACAAAGTGTGACCAGTGAAATGACTTTGTACTTACCTAATGGCACGGAAATATTCGAACCTAACACTACTGCTCTTCCAGCAGTAATAGGTTCAGGGGAAATAGTAGCTCTTCCAAACGGTACTACTATAATATACCCAAATCCAAATAACGGAGTAGTCGCTATTGAGATAATCAAGGACTATGCGACTGTGCAAGTTAGTGGGGGGTATATACAACAGAAATGCCTTCACGCCAATGGTTTACCTCTGTCTTCTTTCCTCACCGGATACCAGAGTGATAACGACAACATAGGCATGTTAAATGCTACGAAACGCGGCGGAAGTAACAACCCAATGCTACAGTCCCAAACAATAATACAGTGGGTAATACCAGACTCTGGAATCCACCAAGGGTTAGATATACCGTATGTTGAAGCTTCTACTGGTCCTAATGGTGGAGGACCAGGAGGTGGACCAGGTGGTGGAGGACCAGGAGGTGGACCAGGTGGTGGAGGACCAGGAGGTGGACCAGGTGGTGGAGGACCAGGAGGTGGACCAGGTGGTGGAGGACCA
>NZ_JBBHKR010000088.1:0-20399 GCF_037389425.1 Stygiolobus sp. CP850M | reverse complement strand
CCCGCCGGGATTTGAACCCGGGACCACCGGCTTTCTTCAAGTTCCGGAGGCCGGTGCTCTATCCTGGCTGAGCTACGGGCCCAATAATTAATTTTCTAAGAGAAAGTTAATAAGCTGAAGTAAATAGGAAATTTTTTAAGGATATTGTAAGTGTGATGTTTTGGTGAATAGATTGGTATTTGAAGAGGATTGGGAAGAAGATTTTGACGAGTTTGACGAAGAGGAGGATTGGGAAGAGGAGGAAGATTGGGAAGAGGAAGAGTGGTAATTTCATAATTTTTTATTATCCTATTTTAAGTGGGGATTGTAGTGCGAGTTGCGGTATTAAACTACGATTATTGTAAGCCTGATAAGTGCAATACCGAATGTATTACCTTCTGTCCTATTAACAAATCTGGCAGTAAGGCAATTGAATTATCAGATCTCGTAAAAGGAAAGCCGGTAATATATGAAGAGACTTGTATAGGTTGTGGCATTTGCATTAAGAAATGTCCTTTTGGAGCTATCGACATAGTAAACTTACCTAACGAGTTTGGTAAAGAAGAGATCCATAGATACAAGGTTAATGGTTTTAAGTTATTCGGGCTTATCACTCCTAAGAGGGGTTACATAATAGGTCTTTTGGGCAAGAATAGTACGGGGAAGTCTACGATTTTACGTATCTTGAGTGGGGATCTAATACCAAACTTTGGTGATCCACAAGCTAAATTGACTAAAGAGCAAGTGTTGGAGAGATTTAAGGGGAAAGAACTTTACGACTACTTTTACTCTTTATATAACGAGAAACTAAGAGTAATACATAAGATTCAGTACGTTGAATACGCCAGTAAATTCTTAAAGGGAACTGTTAGCTCTCTACTATCTAAGATCGATGAAAGGGGTAAATTAGATGAAGTAAAGAGATTACTAGACCTCACCCCTTTCTGGGAAAAAGACGTGAAATATTTAAGTGGTGGAGAGCTACAAAAGCTCTTAATAGCTGCTGCATTAGTAAGAGAAGCCGATGTTTATCTCTTTGACGAACCTTCCTCATATCTGGACATAAGAGAAAGAATAAACATGGCTAATTCCATTAGGGAACTCACAAAGGGAAAGTACGTAGCCGTAGTTGAACATGACCTTATAGTACTAGATTATCTAACAGATCTAATAAACATAGTATATGGTAAAAGTTCAGTTTACGGTAGAGTGTCAAAGACCTATACCAGCAGAGTAGGAATAAATAATTTCCTTAAAGGGTATTTGCCTGCTGAAAACATGCAAATAAGACCAGATGAAATAAAGTTTAACTTGAAAGAGTTAACAGATTTAGACTTAAACGCTAACGCTCAACCTAAGGTAATTTGGACTAATATGTTTAAGAAGTTAGAGGGATTTAGCCTTGAAGTCGAAGAAGGTTATGCTAGAGAAGGTGAGGTAATAGGCATAGTGGGGCCAAATGGGATAGGAAAGACAACTTTTATGAGAATTTTAGTTTCAGAGATAAATCCCGACGAAGGGCAGGTTCTAACTGAGGGCTTATCATTATCATATAAGCCGCAAAGAATAGCTCCGAATTTTGACGGTACTGTTCAAGAGTTCTTAGAAAATGTTAGGAAGGATGTTCTATCTTCATCTAATTGGTTCTTTGAGGAGGTAGTCAAAAGGCTTAACTTACATAGAATATTAGAATCTAAAGTCTCAGACCTTAGTGGTGGAGAGTTACAAAAATTATATGTAACAACAGCTTTAGCTAAAGAAGCTGATGTATATGTAATAGATGAACCTTCGTCGTATTTAGATGTAGAGGAACGATACGTTGTAGCTAAGGCAATAAAGAGAGTCACTAGGGAGAGAAAAAGCGTAACTTTTATGGTAGATCACGATCTAGCTCTTCATGACTATATCGCAGATAGAGTAATGGTATTTTCAGGGATTCCGGGTTTGAGAGGGCATGCTAAAAAGCCCCAAAGCCTTAGTTCCGGTATGAACGAGTTCCTTAAAGAACTAGGAATAACATTTAGAAGAGATATGGATAGCGGTAGGCCTAGAGTAAATAAGCCTGGGAGTTATCTAGATAGAATTCAGAAGGAAAACAATGAATATTACTCAATGAAATTAGTTAGAGAGGAAAGTAATACGTAAAATTTTTTATATTGTTTAAGTATTAAGGCATGATGAGAACTACTATAAGTGTTATAAAAGCAGATATTGGAAGCTTAGCCGGACATCACGTAGTGCATCCAGACACTATGGCAGCTGCAAGTAAAGTATTAGCGGAAGCAAAAGCTCAAGGGATTTTAATAGATTATTATATTACACATGTAGGTGACGATTTACAATTAATAATGACTCATACTAGAGGAGAATTAGACTCGAAAGTCCACGAAACAGCTTGGAATGCCTTTAAAAAAGCAGCGGAAGTGGCAAGGGATTTAGGCTTATACGCAGCAGGTCAAGATCTTCTATCAGATTCATTCTCTGGTAATATCAGAGGTTTAGGGCCAGGTGTTGCAGAAATGGACATTGAAGAAAGAATTTCGGAACCGATAGCTATATTTATGGCTGATAAGACTGAGCCAGGTGCTTTTAACTTACCTCTGTATAAAATGTTTGCTGATCCTTTCAATACACCAGGATTAGTTATAGATCCTACAATGCACGACGGGTTCAAATTTGAGGTTCTAGATGTATATGAAGGAGAAGCAGTAACTTTAACTGCCCCTCAAGAGTTATACGATCTATTAGCATTAATCGGCACACCAGCTAGATATGTAATTAGAAGAATATATAGAAATGATGATAATTTATTAGCTGCAGTAGTAGCTATAGAAAGACTTAACCTGATTGCAGGAAAATATGTTGGGAAGGACGACCCAGTTACAATAGTTAGGTTACAGCACGGTTTACCTGCACTTGGTGAAGCACTTGAAGCGTTCTCATTTCCTCATTTAGTTCCTGGTTGGATGAGAGGTAGTCACTACGGTCCTTTAATGCCTGTATCGCAAAGAGACGCTAGAGCTACTAGATTTGACGGTCCTCCAAGGCTAATAGGTCTAGGATTTAACGTAAAGAACGGTAAGTTAGTAGGTCCGAGCGACCTGTTCGATGATCCTGCATTTGATGAGGCAAGAAGATTAGCAAATGTTATAGCAGATTATATGAGAAGACACGGTCCATTCATGCCTCACAGATTAGAGCCTACGGAGATGGAGTATACAACATTACCTTTAATTCAAGAGAAGTTAAAACCGAGGTTTAAGAAAGAAGCAGACGTGTATAAGACGAAGGAAAGTATATATACTAAAGGTAAATCGACTGGAGAAACGCATGATTAACTTTTTCTTTCTTGGTACTTTTTAACACTATGGAGGTAATTAACGTGGGAAATGTTTATACTAAAGACATAAAGAGAGTTGCCCAAGAATTATATGAGAAATTTAAGGATCAAGTTACAGCAGATTTTTACTTAAATAAGAAATTAGTTGACATGTACATAGATGTTCAATCCAAAAAGGTAAAGAATAGAATAGCTGGATATTTAACTAGATTTGCTAAATTAAGTAAAGAACAAGCCACTAAAGAAGTAGCCGAAGAGGAAAGTGAAGAGTAGAGCATGAACTTAATCATAATTTTTAGGGGACCTTTAGCCATCACTTTAGGCAATGAGAAAATAGAATATAAGGGCGAAGAGAAGTCTATAATTGAGATTATAAAGAAACTAGATAATAATAAAGGTATTTTGTATGATTATAAGTTAAAAAATGTTAAATCTGGATATATTATACTAATTAATGGTAAAGATTACAGATTATTAGAAGATAATAAAATAAAAGATGGAGACATTATAGAAATAATTCCGATTAATCATGGTGGTTAAAAATAACAGTCAAGGTCATTAAATTGAATAGTTCTGTTAACGATGTTAAGTCTTTGGTTAAATATGAAAACGATTGTGTCTCCCAAATATTGCCTTATCTACCTAGCGATATAGAGTTAGAACAAGCTTGTGAGGTATTTATGTACTTGTTATCTAAAGATGAGATAAAGAAAAGATTTAAGTCACTACCACTACTCTTTCTCCTTCTTTTAACTCATGATAGAAATATTAATGAGGCTATAAGTAAAGTAAAATCTGAAAATGAAAAAGTAGAGGTTGTGTATCAAATTATATGTTGTAAGGATAGGGAGAACAAAGAGTTTAAGATACGTTCAAGAGAGGACAGAATAAAATTGTCGATAAATGCAATACATTCAATGGAGTGGCTCTCTTAAATTTTAACATTCTACGTTATGGATAGTAGAGTTTTCTCTCCAGTTCTTATGGCTATGGGTATTCTAATTCTGGTTAATTCACTTCACATAATTAATATTTCAATAATTTATTTACTACTAATATCTGGAATTGTAGGTATTTTATTGCTAATTACAACTAAAGTGAACTTATATCATAAAGTTAAAGATGTAATAGTTAGAGCTGAAGTTAAAGGCTCCATACAGAGGATTAAGTACAACTCCAAAGAGTTCGTTTACGTCCCATTTAAAATAATCGGTAAGGAGACAAGTAATCAGCAGATCGACTACTCGAAAGAGATTTCCCAAGCTATAGAGGTTATTAAAAGACATAAAGAACGTAAGGTTAATGTAGCTATTTTAACTACTCTAGACCCTTACCCTGGAAGTGGATTCATTTTTTATAGAGAGGTTCAAAACGATTACGATGAAACAGACTTCATTACACAAGTTTTGAGTTTAAAAAATGTAGTAGAAAGCATTGCTCCTCATATCTCCTTAGAACCTGTCTCCATTAACGATAGTGTTTTTTTACCCTTTCCTAAAGTGATGGGTGGTGTAGTCTTTTCAGGTCATATTTTTTATAAAAGATTTAGCGTTGAAGAATCCGATTTCTTGGATTATAAGTATAATATCGAGGTAGGAAAAACGATAGATAATTATCAGATCCCTGTAGGGTTTTTGTCGTCAGATGTGTTTAAACATATCGCAATATTTGGTGCTACTGGAAGTGGTAAAACAAACACTGCTTCAGTGATAGCTAAGGAGTTATTTGATAAAGGATTTAATGTAGTAGTATTAGACTGGCATGGTGAGTATAAGAATTACTTATCTGATTTTAACTACTATGGTAAAGATAATATTATTCCGCTTAATCCTATAGCTTATGAAGAGCAAGACACCGAAGATATAATAGAGATAACAAAAGAAGCACTAGAGTTAACCGAACCGCAGACATTTCTAATGTATTTGGTATTAGAGCAGCTAAAGCGAGTTAGAAGGCTTGACTCTACTTCTTTAAAGTTAATTCTAGAATCAATAAACGCTGAATCTTACATGATTAGAGATATAAAATTTGCCTTAGGCAGAAAATTATACGTTTTAACTACTCCACAAGGTAGGAAGTTATTTTCAATAGATGGAGGTGACTCATTTATCGATTTAGGAGAGAGATTAAAGGGAGGGAACATTATAGATCTAAGTACCATATATAACATAAAGTTGAGGAGATTATATGCGTTATATTTAATGAAATTTTTATTCGAATATTACCAGAGATTTAGGGATCCAGACAAAAAAGCTGTTATAATTGTTGAGGAGGCTCAAAATTATTTTAATGGTAATAATGAGATATTGAAAAGGGCATTACAAGAAATTCGAAAATTCAATATAGGCTTATGTATAGTATCGCAATCTCCTTCTAGTGTAGATCCAGAGGTTATGAAAAATACTAGCATAAAGATTATTCATTCTATTAAATCCAACTTAGATAAGAAGATAGTATCAGATTCAATAGGCTTAGATAAAGAACAAATTAACACATTAGACAAATTAGATATAGGAGAAGCTGTTTTCATAGCTCCTAACATAAGGAAAAATATATTAATTAAAATTAAAAAAATCGGTTAGTCTTCTTCGGAGGACTTACTTTCTCCTCCTTTTTCTCCTCCTTTACTTTCACTCTTCTTACCAGCAGCTATTAAGTCGTCTATTCTTAAGATTAATGTAGCAGCTTCTGTAGCAGCTTTTACAGCATTAATCTTAACTAGTGCCGGTTCAATTACTCCTAGTCTCCACATGTCTTCTATCTGTCCAGTGTAAACGTTAATTCCAACCCACTTATTTGTTTCATTCTCGTGAGCGCTTCTTAACTTTACTATTAGATCTATTGGATCATATCCACCATTCTCTACGAGTATCATAACTAAGCTCTCTAATGCGTTAGCATAAGCTTCGATGGCTAGTTGCTCTTTTCCGCCAACTTGAGGAGCGTACTTCCTTAATCTCTTTGCTATCTCTATCTCTACTGCTCCTCCACCGGCTACAGCTCTACCATCTCTTATTACATCAGCTACAGTACCTAGAGCGTCTCTTAGAGCTCTTTCAGTCTCATCAACTACTCTTTCTAAACCTCCCCTGATCAATATGCTCACGGCCTTAGGGTTCTTTGCTCCTTCAACGAATACCATTTTATCCTCTCCTACTTTCCTCTCTTCAACAAGTGCAGCATATCCTAAGTCTTGAGGTGTTAGTTCGTCAATGTTAGACACAACTCTACCTCCAGTGGCTCTTGCTAGTTTTTCGAGGTCACTCTTCTTGGCTCTCCTTACTGCCAGAATCCCTTTCTTAGCTAAATAGTGCTGAGCTACTTCATCGATACCTTTCTGGCATATAACAACGTTAGCACCAGTCTGGGCTATTTTCTCTACTTTCTCTTTGAGTATGTTCTCTTCTTCTTCAAGGAACTTCTGCATTTGAGTTGGATCATTAATTCTAATTTCGGCGTCAAGCTCAGGCTTTTCGACCTCTAGTGAGGCGTCTAGCAAAGCTATTTTAGCGTTTTCAACTCTCTTTGGCATTCCAGGGTGTACTACTTCTTTATCAACTACAATACCGTACACTATTTGTGTATCATTTATACTTCCGCCGTGTTTCTTTACTATTTGTATGTTATCTAGATCAACGTACCACTTATTTCCTCTTAACTCGGCTACTTGTGTTACAGCCTTTACTACTATGTCTGCTAGATACTCTCTTGCGCCAGCTACAGCCTTACTATATAAAGACGTCATTGCTACCTTTCTTAGGACGTCTGTGTCATTTACTGAGACATTGGTAGCAATTTCTTGTATGGTCTTCAAAGCTTGTTCTTCAGCTTTTTTAAATCCGCTGACAATTATCGTTGGATGAATTTCCTTATATAATAATTCTTCAGCTTTTTTAACTAACTCTCCTGATAATATTACAGCTGTTTTAGTACCGTCTGCAGTTTCCTCGTCTTGTCCCTTTGCTATCTGTACTAGGAGCTTAGCGGCTGGATGTTGTAGATCCATTTTGTCTAGTATGGTAGCACCGTCATTAGTAATTGTTATATCGCCTAGACTGTCTACTAACATTTTATCCATTCCTCTAGGTCCATAAGTAGTCTTCAAAGCTTCCTCTACTGCTTTTACAGCAGCAATGTTTATTCTTAGCGCCTCTTTACCATAAGTTCTACTTGATCCTTCCTTTAATATTATAACTGGGATACCTTCAGGAGTGGTTGCTACTGTAGCTGTGGATGCCATATCCTTTATCACCTGTTCGTTTTTCCATTAGAAGAGGTTATATAAAAATTTTTCTCAAAGCTATTTCCTTATTGATTGGTTAACCTCTCAGATATCATGCTTTGTTCTGTCTTAGAAAACAGTTCTTCAATTTTACTCCTTATTGTAACACGTTCTTTAGATTTAACGGTAGATAAAATTTTTCTAAAGTATTTCTTACTAATACCAAGCATAGGTTCTATCTTATTAAATAATTCTGTATCATAGAAATAAAGAGCTAGGGCTACCTTGTATTTTATGTGCTTATCCCTAAACTTAGGTATCCGATCAATGAAATCATATACTATAAATAATTTCTCATTATTTTCTATATATTTTAAAGGTATAAGCGAGGATTCTCTTATTATACTTCCATTATAAAATATTAATTTTTCTTCGAAATTTTTTCTAGATTTTTTCACTCTATTTACCTTTATATTTATATCTAATATCTTGTTTGTTTTACTTATAAAATTTAATGATTTATTTAAGAAAATTTCTTGTGGTGTAATATATTTACTGCTAGATATATTTTCTATTTCATCATTATAATCATTATATACACTTTGATCAAAAATTTGATCCACTACAAGTCCGCAATTACTACACACAATTACTCCGTTCTTATAATCCCATACTAAGTTTTTACTTTTACAGTATGGACATTCCATAGGATATTACATGTCTCTACATTATACTTTTTAGTTGGTTCTAAAACTAAGAATACTGACTCAGATGACAGAAAATAATGATATTGATAAATTTATAGTTATTAATGATTTAAAACAAAGGGGTAAGAAGGGAAAAATTTCTGGAAAATATATTTATTTAGAATCTGGGAGTAGGAAATATATAATTAAGACTTTAAACGAGAATAACAAAGTTAGCGTAAAAGAGATAGAAGATTTTGTAGCATTCTCCTCGAAAGTAGATAAGGAAAGTGTAATAGCTATAGTTGATAAATACGGGGATGTAAGTTACTATTTTTTATCAGAAATAAAATTGAATAAGAAGGGGGGAAGCGTTGATATCATATGAACCTATAAGAGGAATGAAAGATTATTACGGGAAAGAACTAGAGAAGATTAAGTTCATCGAAAATACTTTCAGAGAAGTTGTGACTAAAGCTGGTTACTCAGAAATTTATACTCCAGTAGTAGAAGAGTTTGAACTGTTCTCACTAAAAGGTGGTGAAGAGTTAAGAAATACGATGTACGTGTTCAAGGATAAAGCAGGTAGAGAAGTAGCACTAAGGCCTGAGTTTACTCCTAGCGTAGTTAGAGCTTATCTAAACGGAATGCAACATCTTCCAAAACCCCTCAGGCTGTTCTATATTGGCACAGTATATAGGTATGATGAACCTCAATATGGTAGATATAGAGAGTTTAGGCAAGCAGGGATCGAACTTATAGGATCTAATAACATATTATCCGATATTGAAGTTCTTAACTTATTGATTCAAGTCTATTTTTCTTTAGGTTTGATTAGTGAAATAGAAATTAAAATTAACAATATTGCAATTTACAGAAAGATTTTTAATAAAATGAATATTGACGAAAGTAAACAAGAGCATATTCTTCACTTAATAGACAAGGGTAGAAAAGACGAGGCTGTAAAGGAATTACATGAATCCGAATTTACAAGTTTAATACAGTATTTATTAGAGCAAAATAAAATGGACGAGAATTCTTATGAAGAAGTAATAAAAGAGGTCTCTAAATATGAATATTTAGGGCTTAAAGAGGAGATAGAAAGAATAAGAGTTATTAATAAAGTAATAAGTGAATTAAAAGTAAAGACAAAAGTTGATTTAGGGTTTGTAAGAGGTTTAGCATATTATACTGGAGTTATTTTTGAAGTTACACATCCTAACGTTCCATTTAGTATTGCTGGAGGAGGACGATATGATGGATTAATAGAACTATACGGAGGAAATGATACGCCAGCAATAGGTTTTGCTGTGGGGATAGAAAGGACATCTCTCGTGTTAAATTCTGTAATATCACAAAAGTTACCTAAAAAAGGCGTATTGATTATACTTTCTGAGGATAGAAGCAGCAATAATTATGACGAAGGCATTATATCTTACGGATTTAAAACTCTTGAAAAACTGAGGCATTTGGGTCTTGCAACAACGTTAAACCTAAAAGAACAGTCGTTATCTAAATTGATTCCTTCATACCTGGAAGAAGGATATTCTTTCTTGGTAATAATAGGTAGAAAAGAATTTGAGGAAAGAAAAGTCACTATTAAAAACCTAGAAAACAAAACTCAGCTAACGATACCAGAAAGTAACATAGAGGATTATGTTAAGCAAATAATTTAAGTGATAAAAGGGTTTTGTTGAATAGGGTTATTTTGTTATGGAGGAATTACCTGCGACTGCTTTAGGTGTGAGATTAAGTGATAGCATACTTCTTGCAGGAGAAAGAAGGCTGAGTTATGGAAGCTTTGTATTAAGTAGGTCTGCCAAGAAAGTGTTTAAAATAGGTCGTTTTGGAATAGCTGGTGCAGGAATAATAGGAGATGTACAAACGTTAACAAGGATTATGGACGTTGAAATACGATATTATGAAATGTATAATAATAGAAAAATCAGCACTAAAGCTGCAGCTCGATTATTATCAGTGATCTTATACCAGAATAAATGGATGCCATACATTTCAGAACTATTATTTGGAGGGTTTGACGAAGACGGACCGAAAATGTATATACTAGATCCTATAGGGTCATTAATAGAGGATGATTACGCTGCGGTAGGATCTGGGGCAAGAGTAGCGATTGGTGTTTTAGAAAGTGAGTATAAACCAAACCTATCAATAGACAAGGCTAAGGAAATAGTAATAAAAGCTATGAAAGCTTCTATAGAGAGAGATGTAACATCTGGAGATGGTATAGATTTACTTATAATTAAAAAAGGAGAAGTCAATGAAGAATTTATAAAGATAGTGGAGTAGATATTTATCTTAATTATTTAAAAATATTTAGCTTCTCTTTATGCAATAATATACATGATCCATCATTTTAAACAAGTTTTCCTTTATTAAGCCCAAGTTTTTGGAAGAAATTTTAACTATTAATCCGTATAGCGAGATTTGATCTAAAATTGTACCGTCATCTTGTAGCTTCTCATAGAAGAGATAACCGTGAGCACAAAAGTCTTTTTCAGTGTATGAGGGTTTCTCGGTCGATATTTCTACTGTAACTTTTTCTCCCTCCTTGAATAAATTTATTTCCTCTACTATATCAGTCTCAATTACTATATTTTTCTCACATTCAAGTTTTAGAATTAACAAGTTCTTTAGGCTACCGGGTTCAATCCTGCTAGTCGTACAAGAGAGGTACAGCTTACCTGGCTGTATAGACTGCATATTTCTAATTGAAATGCTGGATTAAATATTATTAACCATTTTGAGATACGTATGGATATGAGCAGTAGAAGAGTAAGTGGAGATCTAAATACTTTAATCGATAAAACTATAATTGTAAAACTATCTAATAATAAGACATATTCTGGAGTTTTAAGCTCTTTCGAACTGTCTCCATTTATGATATCATTAACAAACGCTAAAGATAATGAAAATAACACTTATTATAAAGTAATAATAAACGGTTCATTGATTACTGAGATCTTAGTCAAAAATGCACCGATTTTTGATCCTAGGGAATTTGCTGAACTAGTAGCAAAAGAATTGAACATTAGATCAGCAGATATTAAGGTCTATGAAGAAGCTGGTATAGTGACTATTCTAGATAAAATAAAAGTATCTGAGAACGGAGTAGAAGGAAGTGGACCCCTAGCCCAAAAAGTGTACGACATTTACAATAGTTATGTTGAAAAGAAAAAGAAAGGAGCATAAAGATGGTAGGAGAATTTGAAATAAAAGATGAGGATCTAGCTGGTAGAATAGGAGTACTTAATACAAGGCACGGAAATATTGAGACTCCAGTTTTTTTCCCTGTGATAAATCCTTTAAAATCTGAGATAACAATAGAAGATATAAAGAGTGTAGGATTTAACAATATAATAACTAACGCTTATTTACTTAAGAAGAATTTTAATCTTAAGTCTTCAATTCATGAGTTTTTTAAATTCAATGGAGTAATTATGACTGACTCAGGTGCATATCAGATTTTGCAATATGGTCAAGTAAACGTTACCAATAAAGAAATCGTAGAGTATGAAAACACCATAAAACCAGATATTGCTGTAATTTTAGATGTACCAACTGGAGATGTAAGAAGTGAAGAAGAGGCTAAATACACTGTGGAAGAGACTATAAATAGAGTTAATGAGTCCTTATCTTACATAAAGAACTCCTTAGATGAAATCATATGGGTTTATCCTATCCAAGGTGGTAGATATCTCAACTTGTTATCTTATTCAGCAAGGTATTCTCTAAAGGTCGATGAATTCAAAATTCTTGCATTAGGCAGTCCCACTGTTTTAATGCAAAGATATGATTATATTCCCTTAATAGATATGATATATACTGCAAAGTCAAACGTAACTAGAGGTAAAGTATTCCACTTGTTTGGAGGCGGACTTCCTCATATAATGCCATTTGCTGTCGCATTAGGTGTTGACTCTTTTGATTCGGCTTCATATATTTTATACGCTAGAGATAATAGATACATGACTAGGGACAGAGTATATCGTTTAGAAGAACTAGAGTACTTTCCTTGCTCATGTCCAGTATGTACTCGATACACGCCTAAAGAGCTTCTAGAAACTGATCAAAAGTCGCGGACTAGGCTTTTAGCTCTTCACAATCTTTACGTAATTAAAGAAGAGATTAATACTATAAAACAATCTATAAAAGAAGGAAGACTCTATGAGTACCTTCAGCAAAAGGCTTTTTCGCATCCAAGGGTTTATGACGCTTTTAAATCCTTATTAAAATACTCCGAATATTTGGAAAAATTTGATCCAAGAACTAAAGGGGAAATAAAGGGTATATTTCTCTATAATAAAGATTCTTTAGAGAGACCCGAAATAAAAAGGCATCAGTTAAGGTTAAAGGAAATTATTTCACCAAAGTTATCAGAGCATAAAAAAATCGTTATAACATGTGAGGATTCTTACAACAGTTCAGATCCAAATATAGAAGTATATTTATTCAATCCTTTCTATGGACTTATACCATATGAATTAAGGGAGACTTTTCCTTATTCTCAACACGAAATACCTAAGCTAATAGATGAGGAAGTTCTTCAAGCTACTAAGAAGAGAGTTAAAGAATTTCTGAATACTTTAAAGGACAAAGACATTACATTATCAATAGTTGGATGTGAAAAATTACATATAAACTCTTCCAGAGATGTTCCTATTAAGTTCTTTCTGGATCAGTTCTAGTTGTTTTTGAAGTTCTTCCTCTATCTTTTTAGCGTCTTCATATAGTTCTCCTACGTCTATCTTTATATTAAAGATTCTACCTACCTCTTCAACCGCTATAGCAGCAGCTGCAGGGTCTATTCTGTCTCTATCAGCATATGGTAGTAATATAGTAGCGGGCAAATCCTCGATCTCCGAATATATAGTAAATAGCGCCAGTGGTCCGATCATTAGTAACTGTTTCTCCATCATCGGGTGACTTAGGTTTAGCTGACTTTTTGAAGTCTTAAGCCAACGTAAATTACAGTTAGAGGTTCTATATCTTTTATCGAGACCTCCTATTAAGATAACGTTAGTCACGTTTAGTTTTTTCAGCCATTTTACTATTGTTTCTGAAAATTCATTAGCTTCTCTCTGTAAAGGTAATAAATGGCTTAAGAGAACTAAAAGGTGGTTCTTATCATCATAAAATAGTTCAAAAGGGGTAGCTATCCCGTACTCATCTAGAAAAGTGACATCACGTAAATATTTAGTAAGTACAAATCCAACTCTTTTCATTCCTAGTTTTAAGGCAATGTATCTAGTAGCTATATATCCGACTTCTCCTAATGTTCTAAAACCTGTTATGAAGTTAACTCCTTTTAACTGATCCTCATTAATTCCTTTAAGTACAATCTTGATATTATTCATCTTTTACCTCCCTCTTAACAATTACAGCAATACCCCTTTTATAATGTTTTACTTCCTCTCCCGATACTCTCGCTCTTCCGATAGCTAACAGTTCATCATCTTCGTTAACAACGAGTACTTCATCTCCAGCCCTTATACTCTCGTCTGATTCCAATACGAATTTACAGAAAACGTTTCTACCTTCTTTTATGAATTGTGATATATCATTAAGGACTACAAACCTAAACTTAGGTTTATCACTACACTTTTTTATGATTTGTCCGCTTATTTCAGTTAAAGAAAATAAATAATCCTGTGCCCTTAAGACTAAGAATAATCTAAGATTATGATCTAAAATATTACGGATTTTATTTGTAGTGATTGAATACTGTATAAAAAATTTTTCATTAGGAGGAAATAAACAATCTGCTATTGGGGAAGAAAACTGATAAGACGCTATAGTTTTTAACTTTCTAATTTCCGCATAAGATGCTGGCTTAGCTTGGGTTAAGTTAATCATACATACTTTTCAGATCTCTCTGAGATTTTATTTTTGAATCTGCTCTTTTTCACTTTAGTTATTGCACTAATTATATCATTATAAGTTACAAACTTTCTTCCGTCTCGTATAGCATTATACCCAGCCTCGGTACATATGTTTTTAATATCAGCTCCGCTCAAACCTTCTGTTAATTTAGCTAACTCTGAATAATCTATTGTTGAGTCCACTTTCATTTTAGACAAGTAAATCTTGAATATTTCTTCTCTTCCTCTAAGATCTGGTAAAGGAACCTCTATTAGTCTGTCAAATCTACCCGGTCTAAGTAATGCAGGGTCTAATATGTCAATTCTGTTAGTAGCTGCTATTATCTTAACATTATCGAGAGGTTTAAATCCATCTATTTCAGCTAAGAGTTGCATTAGTGTCCTCTGAACTTCTCTCTCCCCGCTAGTTCCCATATCTATCCTTTTAGCACCTATGGCATCTATTTCGTCTATAAATACGATTGCTGGTGCTTTTCTCCTAGCTAACTCAAATACTTCCCTTACAATTCTAGCTCCTTCTCCAACGAATTTTTGAGCAAACTCAGATGCAACAACTTGTATGAATGTTGCGTTACTTTCAGTAGCAACTGCTTTAGCTAGCATTGTTTTTCCTGTCCCAGGCGGACCATAGAGTAAAACCCCTTTAGGTGGCTCTATTCCTATTTCCTTAAATAACTCTGGATTTTTTAACGGCATTTCGACTACTTCTCTCAATTCCTGGATTTGGGCCTCTAATCCACCTATATCTGAGTAATGAATGTTAGGTTTCTCAATGACCTCAAAGGATTTTACTAATACATCCTCTCTATTGGGTAAAATTTCAACAATCGCAGATCCTCTTTGAGTTAATGCAACTGATGTGCCAGGCTTTATTTTCTTTATATCTATAGACGAAGTCACATTCACTACTAAATTAGGACCCGAAGAACTTCTTACTACTACTCTCCCATCCGGTAAGACGTCTAGTACAGTAGCTTCGATGTAAGGAGGTGCTAGTAATTTTTCTAACTCTCCTTTATACCAGTTAAGATCTTGCCTTAATTTTTCTAACTCTTTGGTAAGAGATTCTATCTTTTCTTCAAGAAGTCTCACAATGGCATCATCATTATTATTAGAATAATTGCGAGACTTATAGCTATCAATTTCTCCTGACAACTGACCTCAGTATTATTATTGATTAAAAACCCTAAAAATGTTTAAGAGTGGATATTGAGTATAGATCCTATGCAAAGTCAAGCATTAAAATACTGTGAGCTATGCGGATCACCTATTAAAGGTAACGGGATTACAGTGTCTTTTGAAGGGAGTATAATTACAGTATGCCCTACATGTTATGCAAAAATTAAGAAAAGTGCAAAAATTGCAGATTTACCTAAACAGACACAGCCTAAGAAAAGTATAAAACCAGCAGTACCAAAGATAAGTAGTGAAGTGGAGCTAGAAGTAGTAGATGATTATTATAAGTTAATTAAAGAGGCAAGGGAAAAGTTAAAGCTAACACAACAACAACTCGCACAACAACTCAAAGTTTCGGAAAATATAATAAAAAGGTTCGAAAGCGGAAAATTAAAGCCTACGATTCAACAAGCAAAACAATTAGAAAAGATCTTAGGAATTAAGTTGCTAATACCAGTTGAGGAAGGGGGAGAAGAAGAGGAAGAAGGGGACTTCACTCTAACCTTGGGCGATGTTGCACACATTAGAGAGGGTAAAAGTTGAAGGCGATATTATTCGTTAATGAAGAATTTGAAGATGAGGCGGTAGCTCTAGCAGAATCTGCTTTATATGAGATAGCAAAAGTTTATCCTTTGCCAAGGAAACCTAACCCAGTTTTTTATTTACAGAAAGATAAACTTGAACAAATAAAGAACGATAATAGTATAGAAGCTATAATAATTTTTGATTTAGTAAAATCGAGGCAATTCATAGGGCTGTATAGGGAAATTCCTTCCAAAAAAGTTCTCGATAAAGTATTATTATTATTAGAGATTTTCGCTTTACATGCAGGTTCGAAAGAAGCAAAGCTTCAGATAGAGCTAGCAAAATTACGTTATGAGTTACCTATAATTAAAGATATGTATAAAAAGACAAAGATAACGGAGCAACAAGGACCACTAGGAGCTGGAGTTTACGGTGTAGAAGCGGCGATCAGATTATACCTTAGGAGAATAGTTAAAATAAGGCAAGAATTAGAGCAGTTACGTAAGGTTAAAGAAGAGCAGATTAAAAAGAACGATTTTAAAAAGATAGCCATAGTAGGATATACTAATGCCGGTAAAACAACACTTTTCAACGCTTTAACTGGCTTAAGACAAAAAGTTGACTCCTCTATGTTCACCACAACATCTCCTAAGCGTTACTCCATCCCTATAAAACTTGACGGTAAAAAGGAGAAAGTGTTGCTAATAGATACTGTAGGGTTTATAAGGGGAATTCCTCCACAAATAGTAGAGGCTTTCTTCGTCACTTTATCTGAAGCGAAATATGCTGATATTCTCGTCCTAGTATTAGACGCATCAATCAATGATAGTATGCTGATAGAAATGCTTACCAGTTCAATCGAAGTATTACGTGAACTAGGAATATCAGGTAAACCTATGCTTATAGTCCTTAATAAGGTAGATCTAGTCCAGAAAGAAGACGTAGAGAATAAGATAGCTATAGTAAAGAAAATAAGCGAGAATCTCTACTCCCCGATAGAAGATATAATTCCAGTATCAGCTTTGAAAGGTATTAATCTTAACTATTTAAAGGAGAAATTAACCCACATGGTATGGGCGTAGAACTTAAAGATATTTACGTATTAAGACTTGGACACAGACCTTTCAGAGATAAGAGAATAACAACTCATGTAATTTTAGTTGCTAGAGCGTTTGGCGCTAAAGGAGTTTTCGTTGAGGGAGAAGATTTTCAATTAGCTAAGACGATATATAATGTCTTGGAAGAATGGGGAGGAAAATCTTACTTTAAGTTAGAGTTTGTGTCTAATCCTAAAACTTTGGTCAAAAACTGGAAAGAAAAAGGAGGTAAGGTAGTTCATTTAACAATGTATGGACTAAATCTTACTGAAAAAGTATCAGAGCTCGCTCAGATTAACGTTCCCTTATTAGTAATAGTAGGCTCAGAAAAAGTAGAAGGATGGTACTATTATAACGCTGATTATAATATAGCAGTAGGTAACCAACCTCATTCAGAAGTGTCTGCACTGGCTATCTTTTTAGACAGAATATATAAGGGTGAGGAACTAAATATATCATTTAGTGATGCTAGACTTCTTGTTATTCCAAAGGAAAGAGGAAAGGAGGTGGTAAGACGTGAGTGATAAGACTGATACCTTAATCTTACAATTAGCGAAGGAATTAGTCGGTGAAGATGCTGCTGATTTATTAAAGTACTTACTAAAGAAAAGAACGGAAATAACTGATGAGGAATTGGCTAAAGAACTTAACGTTAAACCTAATGAGGTAAGGAAAAAACTCTACTTGCTCTCTGAGCAGGGTTTTGTTGCTAGTAGGAAAACAAAGGACAAGGACTCCAGCTTATATATTTATTATTGGAAAGTAAATCTAGATCAGATAAACGATGTTCTTTTGAATAGGAAGAGGATGATACTTGATAAGCTAAAGATCAGGTATGAACAAGAAAAAGACTCATTATTCTACTTCTGCCCCCAAGATAATATAAAGTATACTATGGACGAGGCCTTAGAGAATGAGTTTAAGTGTCCTAAATGCGGAAGTGTTCTTCAATATTATGAATCAGAAAAAGCTAGGCAGTTTTTAGGACAAAAAATTAAACAGTTAGAAGATGAAATAGAAAAAGAGACAAAACGTGGGAAAACTAGCGGTAGTTGATCTATTTTCAGGCGCGGGAGGTTTCTCTTTAGGTTTCAGGAAAGCTGGATTTGAAATCAAAGTAGCTATAGATATAAATCATTCGGCAGCAAGGACATACTCGGCTAACTTTCCTAACACAATAGTCATTGAAGATGATATACGTAACATATCTGGTTACGATATAATACATTTAGTTGGAGGAGAGGTTGATATAGTTATAGGTAGCCCCCCTTGTGAACCTTACACTGGAGCAAATCCGCTCAGAATGAAAGAGCCTCTTGATAGACTTTACTTAGACGAAAAAGGAGAACTAACTCTTGAGTACATAAGACTCGTAGGAGAGCTTTCGCCTAAAATTTTTATAATGGAGAACGTTCCATCAATTACTAATACAGAAAGCCTGAAGGATGCAATTAGGTTGGAATTTAGGAGAGTTGGTTATGAGAAAATATTCTTTAACTATCTAAATGCTGAGGATTATGGAAGTCCATCAAGAAGAACAAGGGTATTTATTTCTAACATACCGTTGGATCCTCCTAAGTCGAGTAGATACGTTATGGTATGGGATGCAATCAAAGATCTATCCGATCCTAAAACCTATAACGAAGTTCCAAATCATGAAGTTCAGGAGGTTAATGAGAGAAAACTTAAGGAAATCGCAAAGACGAAAATTGATGATTATCTAACAATGTTCAGAGGGAGTTCTGGTAGGAATATCCCATTATACATAAGGCTTAACCCTAATAAGCTAGCTCCTACTGTAATGGGTAATTCCAGATTTATACACCCATACGAGAACAGGTTTTTAACGGTCAGAGAGCAAGCAAGATTAATGAGCTATCCTGATTTTCACGTGTTTCTTGGAAGTAGGGATGATCAGTTTAATCAAGTAGGCGAAGCAGTACCAGTAGCCTTATCTACTGCGATCGCACGACAAATAATGAGTGAATACTATGCCCGAGATATTCGTAGTACTGCATAATGTAAGTAGTGTTCAGAAATTATTAGATTTCGCAAAACTAGCGTTTAATTTAGAAATTAAGTATGTTATAGTGACTAAAATAGGTGGGGTAGCCGCTCAAGCAGGAGTAGCAGATGCAAGTAAATTAGCTTATAAATTAAACAAATCGTTTATAGTACTACCAGACTTAAAGGATGCTATAGAGCTTTTCTCACCAGATGCAATAATCTTAATTTCTCAACAAGCAGATAAGGTCTTTTCTCCATCAATGATTGCCAACAAGAAGAGAGTAATGTTAATCTTTTCAGGCACGGAATCTGGATTTAGTAAGATAGAGCAAAGTTTGGGAGACGTTTATAAGTTACCTGTCTTTAAGGGTGAAGTTCCACCCGTTGCTTCATTAGCTGTAATTTCATATATGTTGAGTGGAGAAGAATTTAAAAAAGATCAAAGCTAAAAAAGTTGTAGTGGGCCCGTCGTCTAGCCTGGTTAGGACGCCGCCCTTACAAGCTCTGCTAGGAGAGGCGGAGGTCCTGGGTTCAAGTCCCAGCGGGCCCACTTTTATTTTAAAATAAAATTTTAGGTGAAGTATGTAAGAAATTATCGTGCTACTTTTTTGTTCATAAATTTAAATTCACGTCAATTGTTTTTCTAAACTCGAGAGTTTTTACTTATTACCATTTTAGTTCCTCGATTAGTTCCTCGACAGTTTTAAATATTTTATGTGATTAAAAATATGGTAATGAGAAAAAACATAGAAAATTATTTTAAGTAGCAATAATTTTATATTTTTGAGAAATATCAGATCCAATGATGAAAGACGAGGAAATAACCGATATTAAAGAAATAAGGAAGAAAATAGGAGAAGCAACTGGTAAATTAATTTTTTATATAGTGCTCTATGTGGTAGTAGAAGCGATAATCAACAACCTAGTTTTTCCCATTTTAGAGAAAGTGACTACCTCATTACCTAGTATACCTTATATCAGTTCGTCTAGCAGTTCTACCAACGCCTCTGCAAGTACACAATCGGTAGCCGGCTACGAACCTTACGTAAATGTTCTATTATCGCTATTGTTTGGATACTTTATAGTTCAAGCATTTGCTAATGTTCTATACTGGAATTTGAGATTAAAGTACGGCCATTCGACCGCTGCTTCAATGAGAAGTGTTTTTAGACTAATAGGAATTGGAGCATTAGTAGCTGCAATAGCCGGTGGAATAGCTGGAGGGGCCGCAGGTGTAGCATTAGGTGGTTTTATAGGAATTGTAATAGGTTTTGCATCACAACAAGTTCTAGGCCAAGCAGTAGCTGGCATGTTCATCCTTCTAGCTAGGCCATTTAGGATTAAGGATCATGTTAATATTCTTAGCGAAGAAGGAATAATTGAAGAAGTTAGTACATTATTCACATATTTAAGCAAGCCAGACGGAACAACGGTATTAGTGCCAAATAACTCTATAATAGGGAATAA
>NZ_JBBHKR010000087.1:0-2966 GCF_037389425.1 Stygiolobus sp. CP850M | reverse complement strand
ATGCAGATAATATTTGGAGCAATATTCGGAAATATATTGAGGGCTAAGAAGGCTAGCGAAGAACAGATCACTTATGTAGCTAGGAAGTCTGCAGGCAGGGTGTTATATTACGGCGGGTTGGTGTTCATGGTAGTCGGTGCACTGATAATAGTATTGCCGCAGATAGACAACTTTGCAATTTCAACCGGGATTTCAATTCCTAACCTCGACGCTATAGATGTCGGCTTCCTGTTGGTAGTAATGACTGTTGGACTCATAGGTTTACTGAGTATAATAACGAGCTTTAGAGAAGCCTTCAAGACTACAAGCCAAGGAGAAAAAGGAGTAATGAAGAGGACTGTGTAGACATAACCTCGTTTTTGAAACGTGAAAGGTTTTATAAACTCGTCCTCTATTTGCGTTGTAACAAGTAATAAATTAAGTAAGACACCAAACCGTAAGAAAGATGAGCTATTATGTACGGTAATGTGATCGTGTAAGGTAGGAGGATTAAATGAATTGGTAAACTGAAAATGGAGAGGACGGAAGAACCGAAAAGTAGTCCGAGTACTATCGAAGACGGGATATTGTTTGGCCTTATACCACTCGCCTCAATAATAGTCACCCCGATTGTAAAAACAACTACAGCTACTATTATGTGAAGAAATACGCCTAACAATATTGAGGACATGTGAGTTAGGTGATAAGAAATATCCGCAAATATAGATAGGTCGTCTATAAAGAAAAATAATTCAAAAATTCCTCCAGCCAAACCGGATATTAACTTGCCAAAAAACATTATTGGATTAAAGACTAATTCTATGTTTAAAAGATTATTCACCGAGAATGAAGACTGAAGTAGAAAGACTAAGTATTATAGTGAGAAATTTTAGAAAATATGAGGTAACTATTGTACGTGAAGAAATACCCTAATATTTCGTATTTTTCATTCATCCCTTATTTTTCGCCATATCTTAAGTGGCTTTGTGAGTTGAATGACGAAGTCCTTAATGAAGTTAAGGATGAACTAGGAATTAGGTGTTAAGGGAATCCGGTTTTTAAACCTCCACTACAAGATTTACATTGTGATTAAGGTAGGTACTTGCGGTTTCACTTATAAACACTTCAGGTATTTCGACGCCTTAGAGATACAACAAACATTTTACGACATTGTTAGTGACATTCAATTGCAAAAATGGAGGAAGTTAGCTGAAGAAAACAATGTAGAGCTCACAATAAAGGCGCTACAAATAATAACTCACGAATATAACACGAGTACCTACAAGAGAATGAAACATAAGTTCGGAGATGCTAAAAATTACGGGTCGTTTAAGGATACTAAGGAAGTTAAGGAAGCTACTGAGATCACGTTAAGGGAGGCAAAGGAGTTGAACGCTAAGATAGTCATTTTCCAGTCTCCTGCGTCCTTTAAACCGTCCGACCGTAACGCTAGGGCTGTCATAGACTATTTCTCCATCCTTGACAAGAAATTCAAATATGGTTGGGAACCTAGGGGAGAATGGTATAATGAGCTGGAGTTATTGAGGAAGGTCGTAGAGGAGTCCGGTGTGATCCACGTAGTAGACCCCTTCAAGCACACTTCATTAACAACGGTGAAATACTACAGACTTCACGGTATAGGAAAAGGTGAAGTGAACTATTCTTACAAGTATACCGACGACGACCTCAAAGTATTGAAGAACATGGTGACCGACGGGTCGTACGTAATGTTCAATAACATCTACTCTTTTGATGATGCATTACGATTTAAGAAGTTACTCTCTACTAAGTAATAAAAAATCACTTAGTTTTGAGGATCCTAATTCTAAAAGTGTTACCATCTCTTTTTATTTCGCACGGATAACCTCTAGACTCGCAGATCATTGGTATTGAAAGCTCTGCTGGTTCGTTATCACTTATAATCTCAATAACTTCACCCTCTTTCATCTGATTAAGTCTTTTTACGATCTCTATCTGGGGCTCCGGACAAGGTTCTCCTCTTAGGTCAAGTATTAAGTCTGGTTTGTCTTTCTTTATTTTTTCATTCATTAAATTATACTTTCAATAAAAAACTAAATATATTCCCGCTTTATAAACTAGCAGTTTAGATTTGATAAAAATTATACAAAATAAACGATTTACTCCTAATTTTTAATTCATTCAGGGCTGATTTCTTGAGAAGTATTACTGAGTGCGTATTTTTCGAGTTTAGTCATCAACACTTCATCTATATATACTGCGTAAAGTGTTGCTCTGACTGTATCGGATAAACTTATTAGTTCAAGAATAGCGTCCTGTCCTTGTATTATTTGTCCTTTGTAATTCACATTTATTTTCGCAATTCTTCCGTTTTTAATTAATATTCTTCCGTTTACGTCTTCTCCTTTTATTACTACTATTCCGTATTCTACGTCTACGCTTGCTTTTGTTATCTTTGGTAATATTTGGCTAAATGTGCCTTGTTCTTCCAGTAGTTTTGTCGGTGTTATACCTTCTATTCCAATGTCGCTCTGGGTCTTAAGATAGTATTTTATGTACGGTATTATGTGATCTTCTACTATATGTTGAGCTAAGGCGAAAGGAGTCCTCCCTAGTATTTTATCTAGACCAGATACTTTGTAGTCAGCAGTTATAATTATTCTTACAAGCGTTTCCATAGGCTTTATTGCCTTGGTTTGGAGTTTCATTTCCCAAGTAAATTTCTGGTCTTTTGTCCATCCTCTATAAATTACACCCTCTGACGAGTATACTGGCCCTTCCATTTCCCCTTCAAAGAAGTTCATCTTTGTGTCTGGTGTTCCGAAGATGTATATTACTAAGAACCTGTTCGAGAAGCCTGAAAGTGAAGAAGGTGTCACATATTTTCCTTCTTTTTTGTCATAAACTTGTAGTATGTTGATATGACCAAAGACTCCGGTGAGGAGGAAGGGATCCGTCAGTAAGCTTACTACTCTATCCTTAGAAGTTTGGATTGTAACATCGTGTGA
>NZ_JBBHKR010000086.1:0-9204 GCF_037389425.1 Stygiolobus sp. CP850M | reverse complement strand
TTGTTTTTCTTTTAGACATACCTAAGAGATCCCTTGCTTTCTCCTTGGACATTACCGAATTTGTAATTTATTTTAGCTATAACTAACATCCCAGCGTTTCTAACTGTATAATATGCGTTTAAGAACTCGTTAGGGGTTAGTGAGTCCATGAAGACTATTCTTAAGACTTGAATTACCTCAGGCGTTTCAGTCCCTGGAGGTAAAAAGGCAAAGTCTACACCCATCTTAAGGAGGTCTTCCGTTAGTTCCTGAAAGAACTTCTTCTTATCTTCCTTTTTCATTTCATTGATAGCAGCTTTGTGGTTAGGGTGAATTAGTATACCCATTGAGATGAGATAGAACTTCGATGAGTCATTCGGTCTGATAATGTCTATTGAGGGAAACCCTTGAGGGGGTGCCGTTACTATATGATAAGCTTCTTTAGCTTGTGGTGGAATAGTTATGGAAAGACCTAACTCTTTTATTAAAGCTTCTAATTCTTTGTCATTCATCACATTTAATTGGAAACCTAAATTATAGCACTTTCGCTTAATCTTTTAATCCTTCTTAGTCAATAATGCATGTGGAAGTAAATAACAAGGCCGTACTCGGACTTCTAGTACAGTTTTCAATTGCCATAATTGTAGTGTCTTTTCACCAAGAATTGAGTGTATATTACTTCCTTGCTATTTTTCTAGCCGGAATCTCGATAAATACACTTTTCGGAGAGCCAAAGATTAACCTTCTAGCAATAGGTTTAGCATTTCCTTTCATCTCAGTTTATTCCTATCCCGAGTTTACCTTGGTGATATTAGGGTTATCAACCATATCTTCGTATTACTATAGGGATTTCGCTCAGGTCCTCCTAGTCCTAGCCTTTAACTTGTTCGTCCTCAACTTCTCCGACTTAGTACTTTTTCTCTCCTTCGTTACACTGGTTATAGTCTTTAGGCTTAGCAATCTGGACATGAGAGCTATAATCGCCTCAGGGCTTATCATGATAATGATAGCGGCTTATGAGTCTGCTCTGACCGTAACTCTGGGGGACATAGCTTACTTTGACTTATTGTTTGGTACTATAGGAATAATAGTAGAAGGAGCTAGGTCAAAGATTCCGAGTAAGTTAGTGGTTCCCTTGTCCCTACTAGTAATGCCTCTCGTCTCCTGGTTACTACCCTTACCTGAAGCGTACTACTGGTGGTCTTCTAAGTCCTTCTTCTTCAATTATGGGATCATAAACGCGTGGCTTCCGGGTCTACAGTATTTTCCTTTAATCGAGATGTTCCCGGTATATTATATAGCTCACTTTCTTGTGTATAAAACGAACGATTACGTAGGCTCTCACTTGTTCATTTCTCTAGTTTATTACGTGTCGTCCCTTTCTTCGTATCTATTTTTTTCCAGCTTTCACAAGTCCAGAAGGGTACTACTGATTTCTTCCGTTCTATACGCAATGTTAACTCCTATTACTTCTATACCTTTGTCCGTAACATACTCGCTCTTACCTTTTGCACTTTATTTGGCAAGGACAGTGAGTTTACGTAATTATGTAATCTTCTTCACTACTTCATTGATCTCTTCAAGTGTAGCTTACCCCTTTAACTTCACTTTTGCGAGTATAACTAACGAAAAAGTTCGAAAGGAATATGTGGCGATAGCCTTTACAGCGTCTCTGTTCTGGATTATTCCATATTTCTTACTTGGTTACCCGTCTTCATCGTTGTCGTTTTACACGATTTTCACACCCATAGCAATATATTATGCACTTTTCATCGTGGGATTGGGTGTAGCGTTCGTTACGAGAAACAAAGTATCCGGTATTAGCATGCTAATTAGTTTAGCATATATCTTGTTGGGTTTACCTTACTTCTATCTGATCTATCCCTTCGCGATTTTAACCTTATTTGCAGCTTTCCTTTCCACAGAACTCAAGAGTTTAATACCAGTATTCTTTATTTCAATTTTCTTAATATCTGCGTATGCAAATGCAACTCAACCTTTTTTAAATATTCCTTCTTCGGTTACTTCCGTTGTAAAGCAGTTAGAAGGTTTACCCTTCGGTCTAGTCTACTGGAATTCATCTTATGAGTTGCTGTCTCCTCTTCCCGTCACAAATATCACAGCTTATGCATATTATATAGTAGAAAATGACACTGTCATGAACAACACTAACTTTGTAGGTTATTCGTTAGTAGCAATTCTCCCTAAACAACATAATAATCTCAACGTGAGTCCGTTATTAAATTCCCATGTAGTCAGATATAACGGGTCTTTTGAATGGGTATCAGAACAAGGAGGTAAGGAGAGTGAAGTGGCTCTAACTTTAAATCCTCCTCAATACCTGGTGGGGAATCTGCTAGTTGTTATTAATATAACGAATTTAGAATACTTCTACATAGAGGTTGTAACTAACAACGGAGTTAAGTACTATCATAACACGACAGTTATACCCCTTAATACTACAGTATATGCTATAGATCTCACTTGTTATGACCCACAACCTCATCAGGTCTACAACGTGAGTATCTTCTACGTTAACTCCTCTAATAAAAAGCTCAACTTACTCCTTATTCCTCCTAAATCAGAAACGCCCCTATTTATTCAAAAAGATAACTTTACCGACGGAAACCTAGTGATTCAGATAACCTCTGACGTCAGCTTCAACATAACACTTAACCGAGATCTACAACTTAACTTTACCATTAACGGAGCGATTGCTAACCTTACACAGACTTACGAGCTAAAACCTGGAAAGTATATCATTGTAGGCTCATTCGCTTACAAGGACTATTTTATTTACGGGGAGTACGCGACTATAGCCGGTTTTATAATAGGTTTTGTTTACGTCATGGTTGTATCAAATGAGAATCTCAGGAGTAAGCTCTATCGCGTACTTAAAATAGAGAAAATAAAAAGATATATAGAAAGCGGAGAAAACAAATGAGACCTCCCATTTAACCGCGTAAATAGCCCTATAAACAATAATCAGCGGTAAAGCCGATAGGATGAGTCCTATATCACCGAGTAAGGTTACGAAAAGCGAACATATCATTATACTGAGCAGAGCAGAGAAAAAACCCCTAATTATTTGAAAGCTGTGAGTAAATATTTTCGATAGGAATTCCAAAAATATCAGTGAAATGAAGAGAACTATTGCGAAATGCACTGACAGTATCACAATGAGCGGTACGTGAAACTCACTCACTTTAACATAATCATTAAGTGGCGTTTTAAATGTTTTCTAGCTAGAGTATAAACTTTTGTTAAATATTTTTAATAAAAGATTAATTAAATTTATCTTATTCATTTTTAGTATGGACTCTAACTGGAGGAGTACACCAGTCGAGGTTAGAGAAGGGATAAGGTATCTTTCGGCTCATTTCTACCCAGAAGGGATGATGAGTAGATGGAGCGAGTTAAAGAAACTATCATTTAATGCCGCCAAGATGATAAAACTTTACTCACTACAGCAGGTGATAGAGGAGTTGGAACACTTCGACTTTTTCAAGGAGTACTTCAAGGAAGAGCCACTTAAGGATGTTAAGCTTCCTCCATCATATATAGAGTTATTTGACGGTTTAATTCAAGATTTTAAGACTTCTAATTGGAAGGACAACGTGGCGACTAGGTTCCACATGATCACTGAAGGAGTTTTAGCTACTGTAGGTCTGAAAATCCTTAACGAGACCTCCAAGAAATACGGTCTTAATAAATTTAACGAGGGTATAAGGGCTATCATAGAAGATGAGGCAAGACACGTAAACTTCGGGTTTTCGCTCATAGAAAATAGAGAGTATGCGATAAAGCGTATTGAGGAACTCTTTCCGTTAGCGGTGAGAATAGTAAAGGAAGGTAAAGAGAAGATAGAGCCAATGGGGTACAATGTCGACGAACTGATAGGTCTGATGGAGGATCTGAAGAGGGCTAGGATCGAGAAAATTTCTTCCCTAAGTAAATAGAGTTGTTTGGAAAAATCGAATTAACTCTGTAATTTTTTGAAAATAATGTAGTGAAACCGAATTTTTCCATGAGCTTTTTCAGCTCCCACGGGTAATAGAGCTTATAGAACCTCTCGACCCTTTTACCATTTATCGAGCTCCTGATAACGACGTTTCTTCTAAAGAGGAACTTAGGCTGTATTAACCAAACCGTAACTAAGACTTTACCCCCCTCTTTAAGTATCCTGACCGCTTCGCTGACGGCTTTGTTCGGCTCTCTTAGGTGGTGTAAAGAGGCTATGTAAAGTAGCCCGTCTACTGACCCATCTCTAAAAGGCATGAATTCCATGTCGGCTAACACGAGGTTCTCACACCCTCTCTTCTTAGCTTCCGATAGTTGTCTTTCGGAAAAGTCTAAACAAACTTTGAAATTTGCGTTTGCCGCAAGGCAGTTTTGTCCAGAACCGCATCCTACGTCCACGATTGTCTTTTTCTTCCCTAGTAGTCTCAAGTATTCCAAAGGCTTTCTTCTGTGTACAATGTATTCGTAGGCCTCTTTTGTTCTTTCTTTCTCGTCCACATAAGATTTTTCAGTTCGGTTGAATAATTAAATATCTTGTGAAGATCATAGTGAACCTAGTAAGGGAAAATAAAAGGCTTGAAGTAGAGCTTCCTGAAAAAGCTACCGTTAGGGATTTGCTCAAGAAAATCGGGTACAGAGTTCAAGGAAGTGTGGTCGTTAAGGACGATGTTCCTTTGATAGAAGACGAAAGACTGAACGATGGAGACGAGATTAAGGTATTCTTGGCAGCTTCAGGTGGTTAAAGTGAAGCAGAACATTAACATAAGGGAGGTTTTAAGAGACAAGAAGGTCTGGATGGACAAACTAAAAAGCCCTAACAAGGACGAGAGGAAAAAAGCTTGGGAAATGATAAGGTTTATAACTGATACCGGTAACGGTAACGAACTCAAGGGGTATTTGGGTTATTTACGCTCATTGTTGTGGAACTCGTTGCAAGGTGTCAGAGAAGACGCTTGGAATAACTTGGATATATATAAGAAGCTTCTCGTAAGAGGAATAGAGAGGGGTTTGACGGCTAATTCGGACAGAATAAAGTGGAGTGCTTGGTCAAAAGCCATCGATATGATCTCTTTGGGTTTAGTTACTAAAGACCAAGTGATTCAAGTACGTTATTCCTATTGGAGGTTGTTGAGGAGCAGGTGGATGACGATAAGGAAAAAAGCGTGGAGACTTTTCGTTAGGTTGGTGGAAGAAGGGATATTCCAAAGTAAGGACAAGGAGAGATTCATAGACTTTTTAAGGCATAGGAAAGCGAGTGTGAGAATTTATGCGTGGGAGTCTGTACCGCGTTTACTTAAACTAGGTTTTATCACGAAAGAAGATATAGTATCTCAGATACGGTACTTAAAAGACCTTACTTCTCAAGAAAGTAATATAAAGAAGAGGGCAGAAAAAATCTTAAAAGGTTTTGAGAGTTGAAAGTAGCCGTAATAGGAGGAGGGATTGTAGGTTTATTCACAGCTTATTACTTATTAAAGGAAGGCGCTGACGTAACGATATATGAGAAAGCTTTTCTCGGAAACGGTTCTGTTCACGCTGCAGGTCTGATTGAGCCCTACAGGTTTGATAAGATCAATACTATGGCTATGATAAGAAAGATGATGAAATATAAGAAGCTTGGAGTAACCGATGTGAAGTCTGTAAATACATCTTGGTTATTGGCTCTCCTTACTGAATTAGAGAGACCGGCTCCTCCGGAAGCATGGGAAATAATGAGGTTTATGGCTTCGTTTTCCTTAAGAGAATACAAGTATCTTGCAGAAGAGAAGAACGACTTCGACTATGAGGAAAGCGGGCTTTTAGAGTTATATTATGACAAGAACGCATTGGAAAAAGCTGTGGAGGAGGAGAAACTGAGTCCCTTCAAACCTAAATTCGAGGTGGTAGATGTTAAGAATTTCGCTGGTGGGGTGTACTTCCCTGAACTATCTAAGGTCGACACATTCAAGTTCGTAGACAGAATGACGAGAGAGATAGCTAAGGCTAAAGTTGTAATTAAAGAGGTAGAAAGGGTGACTTCTGACGGTGTAGTGGACGGTGCAGAAAAATACGACAAAGTAGTTCTAGCTTCAGGCATTTCCTTAAGAAAGTTTGGTTTACCGATTACGGCTTTTAAGGGATACGGTTATAGAGTTAAAGGTGATGTGGGTATAAATTACCCGTTTGTCTTAGCAGAATACGGAGTTGCAGTTGCTAAAAACACAGATAATATAAAAATAACCGGAGGGTTTGACGCTGACTTCTCTGACTATTCCAGTAGGGCTGAGTTCTTCCTTAACATGGCTTCGAAAGTCGTTGACGTAAATTATGTTTATGACTTAACCATGGGTTACAGACCTTGTTCTCCTGACGGATTTCCTATAATAGGACAATATGATAATCTGGTGTTCAGTACCGGAGCGTGTAGGTTGGGATGGAGTTTCGCCCCTGCCATGGGAAAGATGGCTTCTGATATGGTCTTAGGGAGAGTGAGTTCTTACGGTTATCTCTCTCGGTATATTAGTGGAAGAAATTTAAGAGTGGACACAAGATAATATCATATGACTATTGTCAAGTCTGACCTAATTAAACGTCTAATGGACGCAAAGAAATTCTTCGTCAACGGATATGTTGATGAAGGTGTCAAGATAGTTCAAGATGTTCTGAAACTATCACCGCAGAAGGAGGAGTATAATTGGTTCATATGCAATGTAATTGAGAGTGTAGATTGTAAATACTTATTCACGATCCTTGACAAGATAGGATCGAGTTTTGACGTCTCAAAGTGTCAGAATCTTAAAAACGTGGTGATGTGTGGTATCATGCAAAACGTGTACAACGCTCACGTGGATTTAGCACTGAATTCCCTAGTAACCCAAGGAAAAAGGGACAGACTGGAGGATATAACTAAGGATATATTTAAGGTAAATCCCGATGTAAATGGAGAGATCTTATACAAATTGGCTGAGGCATTAAGGAGAGCAGGAGATGAGAGAGATGCGGTATTACTGCTACAAGAGGCGTGTAAGAAAGGAATAAAGGAGGCATGCTCTAACGCCGTGGTTCCTCCGCCAAGATCTGTCATGTAATCTCCTCTATTTTCCATTCGATCTCTTCCCCGAACTCTTTTCCTATTTCGTAAACAGTTACGCTCACAGTTTCGAAAAGTTCGGGATATATCTTATCAACGAAAACTCTCACCTTGTTTTCTTCGAATATAACTTTCCTAACTCCGTTTATCTGTGTTAATCTCTCTTTCAGTTCCTCTTTAACGGACTTAAACTTGATGTCCTCTACAGTAAAATCGACTTTATCTCTAACATACACTACTATCTCGTTTTTGTTCTCTTCGAGAGTAACTTTAATTAAATTATCTCCTAATTTCTCTCTTAATTCAATAAATTTCATTACAAAACGAAAAATTCTTTCATCGTTTTTCAGTTCCACCATTTTGTCGAATAGCTACAGCATCCGTTATATTCTTCCACACTATTTTGTAGCCTAAATATTCTAATACTTCCACGATATAATCTCCATATTTAGACCTCAAATAAGATAGGCTCTCTCCGTTGAAATCTACCTCACGTAACTTCTTCAACAGTTCCTCCTTTACGTAATAGTTCTTGAGGAATACATAACCTGGAAACTGCCTAAGGTTCTTTCTGATCAAGTTAGTGGGGACTTTAAGTTCCTCGGCTATCTCCTTAATACTCACCACATCTTTATTGAGGGAGTATTCAATTTTCACGTTCTCTAAGCTCTTTGTCTCGAGGTCTTTAAGCCACTTATAAACTTTCATTACGTCTACTTTTTTCTTAAATTTGATTACGTTGTCTCCGTCATAATCTCCTAAGCTTAGTTCTTCGTTTAAAAGTATTAAGATCGGTTCTTTTACCTCCTTAAGTTTCCTTACTTTTTCCCTGATATAATCATCAGTCCAGAAGCCTACTATCTCTATATAGACTTTCAGGTTCCCCTTCTCGGCTAGGAAATCAGGAATGAATATCTTATCTCCAACCACTATAGGTTCCGGTTCCCTCAGTAATTTCCAGCCTGATGACAAGGAGTTAAACTCATAATAAAACCTCTCTTCAACTGAACTGTCGAATACTTTTTCGTCTACGATTTCCTTTAGAATGTCCTTATAATCTTCTACCTCTAGCTTGTATATCCTCTTCTTCTTTTTTCCCAATACGATGTCAGCCTCTATCCTCCAGTGTTCTGTAGAGACGATATAAGGTAATAAAATGGCGAAATTCCGTCCGTATTTTTCACTCATTTTTAATAAGGTAGCAGGTCCGATAAACTCAAGCCTTAAGGGTTTATACGCGAAATACATTAACCCTAACCATTTTGCTCTCCTCACTAATTCCTTCCAGTTTGACGATACGTAAACAGATAGCTTGTAAGCTTTGAACAGTAGAGTTTGCAATAGGGATAGGTTATAAGCTTTAATCACATCTTGTGGTGTCAGGGGCGGTAATTCCGTAATTTTCCTTTCATCTTCTAGATCGGAGAACATGTACTTTATAGGGTCTATTCCTAATTCTAGACTAATTTTTTCTATGACTTTTTCTCTTTCTTCAGCGTCTATTACCGGACCGTACTCGTATAATTTTCTTCTTATAACTAAAGGATCTGTAGGGGAGTCCTCTTCAAATTTCGTGTATTTAGCTATGACTTTGAATATACCCCTTACGAGTTTATAATCATAAATTTTCTCTAAATATTTTAGTTCTTCTTTTATCTCTCCTAAAGTTAACCCTACCTTAAACTTAGAGAGGATCTCCTCGACTATATCAGGGTCTTCACAGAACAAAGGTACTACTTTATTCTTTGCGAGCTTAAATCTCGCTAACGACCAAGGTAACACATTTAATATTAAATGTAGAAATTTAAAACAGTTTGGTAACGCTCAGATACTTTAAAGGTCTACTAGTATTAGACGTATATGCTCCGGGAGCTAAATGGTCTGAGGAGCTAAAGGCTTACATAACTTACGCCTATAAATATGCCGAAGTAAAAAAGTATTTCAGAAGCGAGGGCGTAGAAATAGAAGACTATGTGTTTGATTACACTCCTCCTTTTCCGTCTATTGTTGATGAGATAAAACTTAGGGACTACCAGATCGAGGCTCTGAAGTCTTGGATATTACGAGGAAAGAGGGGCGTTATAGTACTTCCTACTGGAGCTGGAAAAACTATTGTCGCGTTAAAGGCTATTGCT
>NZ_JBBHKR010000085.1:0-2558 GCF_037389425.1 Stygiolobus sp. CP850M | reverse complement strand
AGAGTGTCCAGTGCACCGCTCTCCTTAAGCTGAGTCACTACCTTTAGAGTCTCATTAAGAGCTGGTAGGTGGTCTATTAGTTCTGCAATCTCGTCAACTTTCTTCTCATCTATCTTACTCATTACTTTTTCTAAGTTAATGTCCTGCATAGTTCCCTCTCCTCACCATACAGATATTATCTGGCCTTCTTCAACTTCCATTTGAAAGCTCGTAATCCCTACAATGTCATCAACCACGTCGTTATACTGCTCTTTCTCTATACCGAACAATTTACTGGCGTAAGAGCATGCATAAACTTTCAATCTACCGCTCTTCTTAGCCTTTCTGTAAAACCCCATCAAATCTTCATTTGATGCTTTCTTTGACGTTTCATCGCTAATTTTTATTTCTGGGTTTTCCTTTACAAACGCTTTTACGGCATCCATTGTTGCAAATATTACTACTTCATCTCCCATACTAGTTGATATGACACTCCACATCCCGGCAAAAAGTACTTTAGAAAGTTCATTACTTCCAAGAACTATTCCCACCTTTGCCATTATGCTCACACTATCGCCTTCGCTGTTACTGTCCAGTATAGCTTATTGTATAATATCTTACCCCACCAGTGGACATATGAAGGTGGCGGTGGAATCGGTGGGTTATTATAGTTAAACCTTATGTATGTCGCTTGATCTAGTCCGGTAGCAATGTAACAGAATACTGAACCATCATACATCTTCTTCTGTTTAATTCCTCTTATGTCATTTACAATGTTTGCTGTTACCACATAGGATTCGAAGTCCGCAGTAGAACCAGCCTTTGATATGGGAATATCTGTAGTATCACCGATCACGTAGACATTTGAATACCCCTTCATTTGCAGAGTGAACTTGTCGGTCGGTACCCAATTCCTCTTGTCACCGATACCGGAGTCACCTATTACTTTAGCACCTACGTGTGGTGGTACTCCTAACAGTAAGTCGAACTTAAGTTTCTCTCCCTCTTGTGACTCTATTATCTTCTCCTTAGGATCGACTCTGGTTACCGTGAATGGAGATATTATTTCAATTCCTCTCTCTTTGAATATCTTTATCATTAGGTCGTTTGTGGACTTTATGCCGAAGACTCCTTGGATTGGGTAAGTATAGATTATTCTAGTCTTGTCCCTTATTCCTATCCGCCTCGTCCAGTCCTCAAACATTAAAGTCATTTCCAGAGGTCCTACGGGACATTTGTGTGGTAGTCTAGCCACATTAATAACCACTGTACCACCTTGGAATTGCTGAACGGCTTCCCTCATTTTCAAAGCGTCATCATAACTCCACGGAGTGTATTCAGCCTCTCTTAAGCCCGGTATTTCGTCCCAATTTAAATGAGAGCCAGTCGCTATAACTAAGTAGTCGTAAGTGTGTTTCACTCCGTCAGCTGTCACTACCGTGTTATTAGCAGGGTCTATCTTGGTTATTTCTCCCTTCTCGCCGTGAAGGAACTTAACCCTATCATCGAGTAAATCCCTTTCGTTCTTTATTATCTCTGTAGGTTCTACCAGACCCATACCTACGAAGACTTGGCCAGGCTGATACACATGCCTATCGGATTTATCTATGACTACTAATTCTACCTCTCCTTTTCCTATTTCCGGTGATAATGCTTTAACCAGTCTATTGGCTACTATTGTCCCAGCTATTCCTCCACCGGCTATAATTATCCTCTTCATGACCCTCACTTCTGAATAATTAGTTTGAACTTGTTTCCCTCTTTCGTTTCACTTACTACCTTGTATCCCTTCTTAGTCACCCATGCAACCACATCTTTCTTTGTTGCTTCATCTCCTAGAATGACTTCTACTGCCTCTCCCACTCCGATTTCATCCATAACTCCAGAAAGTTCCCCTATTGGACCAGCACATGAAGTTCCAGTTAAGTCAAGACTTTTTTGGATTTTGTAGGAGGACATATCCCTCACTATATTGTTAAATATTTTTCGGATATATATGTTTTTATTAAAATTCTTCTTATTTTTAGTAATTTGAAAAGAAACTAACACTTGAATTAACAAAAAGAATGATTAAAAACGGAAAATTTGTGTAAAATTCATTTAGAATAAAAAAATTTAAGCTACTTTAACATAGTTAAAGTGGAGTTAAGATGAGAGTCAATGAGGAGTATTCATCACCGTATTATCCACACATTGTTGATGTATTCCCTTCCGTAGCGAGAAAAATGTGGAAGAAAAACAAAGTGCTAATTCTCGATATAAGGACTCCTATGGAGTATGAAGACCATCACATCCCTGGTGCTTTGCTCGTCCCAATGGATTACCTTGATGTTTTGTTACATAAGATCCCCCACAAAGAGATTGCGGTATTTTGTGAACACGGTAACAGAGCGAGATATGCCACGTACGGAATGCCAGACTTATGGAAAGGTAGAAAGGTATACTACGTCATAGGTGGAATGGCAGGATGGATGGGAATGGGGTACGAGGTTGAAAGCGGAATTGATGAAAATGGAGTCAAATGGCAGAAATGGCTAGAGGAACTTACAAACTCTTGAATTTTAAGAATGTATTTTTAA
>NZ_JBBHKR010000084.1:0-4828 GCF_037389425.1 Stygiolobus sp. CP850M | reverse complement strand
CTCCGCTAGTCTCATTAATAATATCCTAATGCTACTAAGGTTAAATACTCATCTAAATCTATATACCTATAAATCATATCACAATCACTACTATATTCTACTCGTATAGCTTTATTAACCTAAGCCAGAGTGTGTAATAGGCATTTGTCTATGGATTTTGTTATATTATGTGGAATTGCATTACGTCTTTCTGGGATAATGTAAATACATGTGATCGGATAACCAATTTATAAAGCATTGGTAGATTCTCTTCGGGTACTAACAAGTAAATATAAATGATGATGAGAAACTATATTTGTGGAGTACCCTTATTTCGATCTTAAAAGTGCTCGTGACCTATTACCGTGGCTCAGGCAGAAGCTTACTGAGATTAAGAGAGTCAAATACATGGCAGAGGAGAGCCTGATGAAAGGTGATAAGTCCGCAATTTTACAATACACGATACAAATTGACAGGATTGTAAAAGAGATCACAGAGAAGGGTATAATACTGAGAGACCCTGACATAGGTTTGGTCGACTTTCCGGCTGTGATAAATAACAGACCTGCTTATTTGTGTTGGAAAATGGGTGAGAAAGATATAATGTATTGGCACTATGCTGAGGAGGGGTATAAAGGGAGAAAAAGGATTACTGGAGAAGAAGAAATTTTGAGCCTTACATAATCGTGCTTAGTATGATAATCAAAACTACGAATACGAACATTATAACTCCTATAATAAGCGCTAGTTTAGCCATGTCTTTATTACTACCGAAAACTATAGGTATGGGACCTATGAATATGACTCCACCGTATTCGGTTTTACTTTTCTCCTCTTGACGATGTTCTTTTCTCTCATTAGTCCCCCTGAGAATTTCAACTAGAATACCCACTATGATTGTCAATATGCCTAAGAATACGAAGGAAAGTCCTATTGCTAATAGTAACTGTTGACTTATCACAGGGTATATTTTAGGTTTCAAAAGATTTAATCTTATTTGCTAAAATTTCCAATTCCTTAGGCATATCAATACCATCATTCATTGTGACTAGCTCCCCTATACTGTTTCTGAATTTATCGTAATCGAACCCCCTCTTCTTGAATATACTGACCAGCCAACTGTATGTATCACCTTTAGTTAGATCCCTAAGCTCTTTATCGTCAGGATTTATTCCGAACTTTCTTATCACCTCTATTAGTCTGGATTTAGTGTAATAGTTTTCAACTTCCTTCCCTAGAGGCACACAGTAATCTTTTAACGATGGATCTACGCGATCACACAAACCTAAGAAGATAACATTCAGACCTAACAATTCTTTGAGCCTAGTCCACAAGTGTAACTCTATATCGTTAGTTACTTTGTAAACGGTTATTCCTAACTCGTCGTTAGATATCCCGATTCTTTTAAGCCAGTTCAGAATTACTGAGGGCTCGGCAAGCTCACTCGTTAATATGACGAACTTGCTAAACAATAGGTCACTCATATTAGCTCTTAGAATGCCTAATACAGACTTTAATTGTTCATCAGGTCTTACCATTATAGCTGTTGACACTCCGTTATTTTTCCTCATTATAATATAGGAGTCTACATTCGCGCTAACAACATAAGGTGAATGAGTTGTGATAAACACTTGAAACACGTTTTTGTTCGTCCACTCCTTAATCAGCTTCATGATTCTGGACTGTAATGTAGGATACATATTCACTTCTGGCTCTTCCAATAGTAAGATCTTACTTCCGCTTAACCAAAGTATAAAAAGCATTAAGACTACTCTTTGGAAACCACTAGCAGCTAAATCTATATAAATCGGCAGGTTCTGGATGTTTAAAACTAACTTATTACTGTCCCAAAACTCCACTCCTTTAATCTCGGGGATTGTATCACTAATTAGATTGATGAAGTCGTACCACTTTCTCTTCATGTTTATTGGACTTCTGTTCATCTCTATCATTTTCTTTATCACAGAATCAAAGTAAGCCTGATCAAAAATTGGCACATATTCGACGCGTTGGGAGGCAAATGCGAACAAATTTCTAACTGTTTCCAAATTATCGCTGGTCGGAGGAGAGTTATTTACGTTTAAGGTGTCTAAAGTCCACTCAACGTATTTGTTATTATACTTGATCTTATTGGAGACTTCTACTCTCATCCTCATTGGTTTTCCTATAGCCATTGCTGTTTCATCTTCGCTAAACTCTACTACTCCACCTATGGTGATAGGCTTTGAGACGTCGTAATCTTTCCAAAGAAGTAAATACTCTCCTTCTCTATCCTCAACACTTCTCTTTTCCAATCCTGCCCCCATGTTCTTTATGAATAGATACAAAGCTGTCAACAAGTTAGTCTTACCATATCCGTTGTAACCTACTATTACGTTTAATCCTCCTAATCCCTCAAGTCTTACTGAGGAAAGACTTCGAAAGTTGTTAACGTAAAAGTCGATAACTTTCATACCTAAACCACACTACGATCTAATTTGAAGGCATACATATAATCGTTAAACGCTAAATTTTAGGATGTTTCCTATGAAGAGAAAAAAGAGAGTATTATTAGTGCTAAGGATTTTAAAGGATACACCTTAGAATTCCTCCGTCGACGGGTATAAGAGCACCGTTAACATAAGTAGCTAGATTGGACGCAAGGAATAGGACTACGTTTGCCACTTCCTCAGGCTTTCCAATACGCTTTAACGGTACGTCTTTAACGATGTCATTTAGTACATCTTGTTCACTCCTCCCCTCTCTCCTAGCTCTGTCCTTGACTAGTTGGTCTACGCGGTCTGTTAAAGTCCAACCTGGCATTATGCCGTTAACTGTGATTCCTTTAGGCCCTAATTCTCTTGATGCGACCCTGATAAGACCGGCTAAAGATAATCTAACTACATTGGACAAGTCTAAGTTATCAATAGGTTGTTTTAACGTCATCGAGGTTGATAGTATTATACGACCTCCTTCTTTCATTCTTTTTCCTGCCTCTCTAACAGCAACTACCGCACTCATGAGAAGTAGATTGAACGCGTTGAGCCAGTCTTCATTTCCTAATTCAATTAGGTTTCCAGGTCTTGGACTTCCAGTAACGTAAGCCAAAATGTCTAAGCCGGACAGTCTCTTATAGCCCTCGTCAATCAATTTCTCTACGTCCTCTGCTTTTGTGAGGTCAGCCTTAATATAATCTATTTTGCCTAAGGGTTTCAGTTTTTCATAAGCTTTGATCAGATTGTACTCATCGTGCGAGGAGATGATTACTTCTGCCCCCTCCTCTAAAAACCTCTTTGCAATAGCAAAACCTATACCTTTACTGGACGCCGTGACTATTACTTTCTTCCCCTTTATCCCTAGGTCTATTTTCTCCACCCATGAAATATTCTAGTGTAACCCTTTTTGAGCTTGTTGTGGTAGTCAGAATACTCTTAATCTTTCTGAAGTCATCCTCAAGAGTCTTCCTCAAGTTGGGATTGTAAAGGGCAGCGGCAGGGTGATATGTAGGGAAAACCTTGACTACAGTATTATCATCTTTTTTCCACTCGAATTCTTTACCTCTAACTCTAGTTATGGAGCTGAAAGACTTACCCATGAGAGAGAACAGATAAGAAGTAGAATGTCTCCCTAAAGTAATGATCAGTTTAGGTTTTATAATATCGATTTGCATTCTTAGATAAGGACTGCAAGCAGTCATTTCCTCTTCTGTAGGATCTCTGTTCTGAGGAGGTCTACATTTCACTACGTTCGTAATGAAAACGTCTTCTCTCTTTAATCCCAAAACTTCTGTGATTAATTTAGTCAGCAATTTACCAGCTGCACCAACGAAGGGCTTACCTTCAATATCCTCATTTTCACCTGGGGCTTCACCTACGAACATTATTTCGGCGTGTGGATTTCCCTCTCCTGGTACAGCATTCTTCCTAGTCTTCCATAAGTCGCACTTTCTACAGTTTCTAACTTGTTCAGCGATCTCTTGTAAATCCACAATATTATACACTACAATTTAAAATATTTATGTTGATTTACTGCCCTTGTGAGAGAGACTTATACGCGTCTTCAATGATCTTACTCAATTTCTCCTTAGCCTCATTAACACTTTTCCTTAACGCTTCAGTGTCCTTTTTTTCTATCGCATCTTTGATACTGATTGCATAGGTGGACAGCTCCTTGTGGTTTGAATATTTTCTGATAAATTCCTTCAATTCCCTCTCAACCCAAGGGAACACTGCTTCTTTTCTGTTAGAGAGATGAAGTGAGACTTTTTCCATAGCAGTCCTTGCTAATATCAGATCTTGGATTTCGAGAAACTTTTTTGCTTGCGACACTATCGTTATTAACTTGAAGGAAATAATTAAAATTACCCCACCCTCCACCAGGATCTGAGATTCTGACGGACAATGAAGATCCTCAGCCGGGTGGGGGACATTGTGATGAGGTCGACATAAACGGAAAGATGAAGAGGGGTCGATAGCCTGAATTAAATTATTTTATTAGAAGTCACAAGTACTACTCTAGCTCTCGTTTTTTCTAAGAGCTCTTTAACCTCGTTAATTTCGCTCTCGTCAAGATGAATCTCAGGGTCTTCAACGATTATCAGTTCGTTCTCAGTAGCTCTTCTCAAAAATGTCCTTAAGGCTAAAATTGACAAGACATTTGGAGGAGCGTTCTGTAATGGAGTCTTATCCATATACACCGCGTTCTCCTCTTGGTTTACGTAGATCTTGTGACCATTAATTTCGTCACTGAAACCTTGAGGAAGTATCATGGAATTTATGAACTCCGCAGCAATACCGAAAGCCTTTGGGATCCCGGGGGCCTTTTCGTATTGAATAACAAGGAATTTACTGAAAGCCGACAAGTACCCTAC
>NZ_JBBHKR010000083.1:0-7854 GCF_037389425.1 Stygiolobus sp. CP850M | reverse complement strand
TCTCTTACATAATCGACCAATTCGTCACTCCAGTATCCGTTACTTACCATAGTGTTGAAAAGACCGAATTTTCTTGCTATGACTCCAGTATCGTGTGCGAATTCTGCAAATATTGCAGGTTCATTATATGTATACGTCATCCCCTCTGCTTCATAAGCCCTCGCCATATCCACCAGCTCTTCTGGTGATAACTCAACGCCTTCTGCTCTCCTCCTTTGGCTTATATCGAAGTTCTGGCAATACATACACATCCAGTTACAGCCGAATGTCGAAAACGAGAATACTCTAGACCCAGGGTAAAAGTGAACTAGAGGCTTCTTCTCTATGGGGTCAACATGGGCTGCTGCTACTTTACCGTAAACATCCAAATAGAGTTTTCCATTCCTAACACTTCTCACCCCGCAAAAGCCTACTTGACCTTCGCCGATAAGGCACTTCCTAGCACAAGCCAGACATCTTACTTTGTTACCTTCAGTCTTATATAGCACTGCTTCTTTGCTCATTAAGTATTATATCGTGAACGAGACTTTTAAATACTTGCAATCTACCATCAAGAACGTGAAGAGGAGAATATACTATTATGATAAAGATGGGATTTCTCTTACAGCGGAGGACTTAAAGAGCGAACTGAGGTCATACGGTGTGGAAGTAATAGACGTTAGGACTTGTAAATACGTTGAGGTAGATTTCGCTTATAGTGAAGAAAATGAGAAGACGATTAAAAGCGTTTTAGGTGAACCATTATTTACAGACTGTAGCACTTGCTCGTTTGAGGAACTCTTCTTCGATTTTAGATTTTGGGAGTCCCACGAAGTATTAGAAAAGAAGTGGAAGGAAGAAAAAGATACCCAAAAAAAGAAGTACATACAAGCTTTAATCCTAGTTTCAGCCTCGCTTATAAAGTACTGTAAAGGGCAAGTAAATGTTTCAGATCAACTTCTTTCTAAAGCGTTATCTCTTATATCCGAACTTCCTGAGGAGTTCTTTCCTCTCTTTTATCTCAGCATCGCCTTCGATCCCTAGTGGCGTATAACCGTCTACAACACCTATTACTCCTCTTCCTTGGTCTGTCTCAGCGACTAGAACTTGCAGGGGATTAGCTGTAGCCGCAAATATCCTAACTACTTCTTCAACATTTTTAATCCTATTTAATACGTTTATCGGGTATCCGTTCTTTATGTATATCACAAAGGTATGTCCTGCAGCTATCTTCATAGCAGTTTCTTGAGCTTTCTTAATTAAGTCCTCATCGTTTCCATCCCATCTTATTAACCTTTTGCCGCTAGCCTCACAGAAAGCTATACCAAATTTCAGAGTGGGACTGGATGAGGCTAGAGTCTCGTATAAATCCTCCACGGTCTTAATGAAATGAGATTGTCCTATGATTACGTTAGTACCTTCAGGGATTTCCACTTTCACAACATCAATTTTTACACTCATCATGATTTGTAAACACTAGAGAAAAATAAAATCTACCTATTATTCAGACGAGGACCACCACATCACTGTTCAGGCGTACTCCGCGTTCATCACGACTTCAAATAAGCATAATCTAACACAACTTCAGTATTACCGTTAACTTGTACGTCTCTTTCTAGGTGGAAAATCGTGAATAATAAAGTATAATTCCCGGGCTTTACGTAAAAGACAGCAATTCCACTGCTGTTAGTCAAGGTCTGATTTAAGTACTTCCCGTTATAATATAGCCATATATTAGCTGAGCCTAAAGGCTTCGAACCTCCTCCTAGAGGACCGTAATTAACTAAAATTTTGACTACTAGCTTATAGTCCCCGTTAGGTAATGCATTTCCACCCAGATTATTAACGTAAATAACTGTTTTATAGGAACTATCAGTAACATAAACACCTACGGCAGTTATTATTATCACTATTAACGCCAACACGAGGTATATGTTATGATTCATCGCTAATGTTTGTTTAAAGCCTAATATATAAGTTCGTTCATCAATAATGTGTGTTTAATAAGCTGTTAGAAGCTTTCAAAGTATCTTTAAGAAATGATAGACAATTAATAAGACGTTATCTCATACTTGGAGCGTTTGACGGAATTCTGGTAGCTGTAAGCGTTTTAATAACCTCAGTCATTGCAGGAGAAAACATTGAAAAGATTACACCTATAGTTTTATCAGGAATCACAGGGGTCACTATTTCCTCTATGTGGAATACCATGGTAGTGGAGATAAAAGAAAAGAGAGAAGAACTGAGACAGCTAGAGCTTCAAATGATGAGAAAATTAAAGGGAACAATCTATGACTATTCTTTCAAATTGTCTATAATACTCACAACTCTCTCCCATTCCTTATCTCCGTTCCTAGGACTGATCAGCCTCTTGATTTATCAAGCTACAAGAAGCGTTACCCTAACGATCATCTTTTCCGCCATTACTTTATCGGGGTTGGGAATAATTTATGAAGGAGACATAAAGGAAAAAATAGGCACTGCGATAATGATGTTTATTGCGGGAATTATAGCCTCTTTACTTTCACTCCTTATATCCACCAACCCGTGATACTCCAACAACCAAACTTACTATATAACTCGATGCAACTCTTCTTCTCTCCCTTTCTACATTTGTCGCACAACGGCATGTAATCATTCACCGTTTCATCGTCACATACAATATTACCGCAGATTTCTACACATTTTCTCCCTTCTATCTCAATATAACAATCACTCACTTTCATACACTTTTTTAAACTTTTTAAACAATATGAACATATGTCTAAAGTTATTCAAAGAGTCGATAAACAAGGAGAAATAGTAGAAAGGAGAGAACAAATTAAAGAAATAATTAAAGAGATTGAAGATGGAACTGAAGACCTCAAAATAGTAGCCTTTATGGAGCACACCACACCACCTGAAACCGTAAAGCCAAAAGTAATAAAGTTCCAACAAGTAATAAAACTACTTAAACTCTTAGCTGAAGATAACCCAATAGAGAAAGGAGTAGCTAAGATAATGCTCTATTCACCATCTACAGGAAGATCTAGAGGATTAACACCAACAATGATGCCAGGTTTCCAGTATATAAAGGCTGGGATGCAGACTAAACCTCATTCGCACAATATGTCTTCCATATACCTAGTCGTTAGAGGGAAGGGATATAGCGTGGTAGGAGGAAAGAAGCTAGAGTGGGAAGAAGGAGATGTGTTCGTAGTTCCAGCTAACATGGTGCACTATCACGTAAACACTTCTAAGGACGAAGATGCAATCTTATTCGACGTAACAGACTCGGGCTTGTTAGAGAACTTAGGTATTCTAGAATTTAGAGAGGAAGAATAAAACTAGAAATCTTTTTAACTTACTTTTTTATCTTTTTACACTTTTCCTCTCAGTAACTTAATTAGAGATATTAACTTTTCATCTCTCCATTTAGAGAGTTCTTGGAAGGTTTTACCCTTAAGGAACTCATACTCTTTCATTTGCTGAACAGACTTAATAACTCCCGTATACGGGAACTTATCGTACTTTGCCAGTGTGTGCATCCATTCGTTAGCACCATATCCGAAACCTCTACTAAAGAAGTACTCTAATCCTCCTTCTCCTCCTCCTAAATGATAAGTTAAGAAAGGCCCCATGAATGCCCACCTTAAACCGATTGCAGCTGTCATTACTTTATCAATATCCTCTACTGTAGCAATACCCTCATCAACGAGGTAAACCGCTTCCCTAAATAGAGCGAACGCAAGCCTGTTGCCTAAAAAGCCTGGAACCTCTTTTTTCAGCACCACCACTACTCTTTCTAATTTGTTCTCCATAAAGTCTTTAGATGCATCTAAAACTTCTTTAGAGGTTTTCTCTCCTGGGACTATTTCTACCAATGGTAATAAGTGCGGAGGGTTCCAAGGGTGAATTATAACGCCTCTTTCGGGATGTTTCGGCATTGCTTTCTGAATTTCGGTCATTAATAAACCCGAAGTGCTGCTCCCGAGTATTACATCCTTATCTAGCCTTTCGTCTAATTCCCTGAATAGTTTTTTCTTAACGTCATAGTCCTCAATAACTGCCTCTAACACTAGATCTGTATCTTTTATCGCCTCGTCAAAGCTCGTAGTTGGATGGATAAATTTCATGTAATAATCTGGCTCTTTGTCGACTAGCTTGTTCTCGTATAATACGTTTAAGTAACCTTTGATCTTTACAAGACCCTTATCTAATGTCTCTTTCTTCTCTGTGTAGAAATAGTTTTCGTATCCCTTTAGTGCTAGAAGGGTGCTCCAACCCGCACCTATTACACCCGCACCAATCACAGAGACTTTACGTATTTGTCTCATAGCTTTTAAAAAAGTTTAGAGAGTATAAGTATTTTTTGTCCGAGAACTTTACAACCAAACGGTTGCTTTTATTTATGCTATGGGTAATTGACTAATGCAATGGACTTAGTAAACCGAATTAAGGATTACGTAGAAAAGATAACCCCCAAGCTACAAGAGAGGTTCGATAGTAGGGAAAAGCTTCTTCTACTTTCAAGAGAAGTAATAAGATATGCAGGAGAGACAATATCGTTATCTCATAAAATGAAAAAGGAGGAAGCGACTAAGAGATACGAAATGACACTACAAAAGTTAAAGGAGCTAAAGGAGGTAGTATGCAACTACCCTGAACTACTTTATGGGGATGTAGGAACTGCTTTCCAAGAAGTAGCTGAAGCTAGCGTAATTTACTCCATTTATTTCGATCAGAGAGTACCTACGGGAGAGGAGCTCGGTATTCCAGATATATACTACATCCTCGGAATAGCTGATGCTATAGGGGAGCTGAGGAGAAGAGTTTTAGAATTGCTAAGGAAAAGAGAAGTTGAAAAAGCTGAACATACTTATACTATAATGGAGGAGCTATATGAAATACTTTGGGAGCTTGAATATCCTAAAGCTCTTGTTCCTAATCTAAGGCAGAAAATAGACTCCCTTAGAAGACTTTTAGAGGAGACTAATCATGATTTATTTCTAGCTCACTTGGAATAGGTTTCTTTTATGTAGTCCACTAATTTTTCAGCCACATTAATGTTAGTTGCTACCATAAACCCTTTGAATTCTGGTACGTCGTTTAGCTCGTTTACTACGTATCCCTTTGTTGGGTGTTCTAGGATATCTATAGATACAAACTCTCCTCCTACTACTCCAACTGCCTTTAATACAGTTTCTTCCAATTTACTATCTACGTCGATTTTAGAAGGATAACCACCTAAGGCTATGTTTGCCCTCCATTCATTGGGAGGTACGTTTCTCGCATAACAACCTAATAAGGTTTTGCCCATTACTATACATCTTATATCTCTCCCTTTGTATTGTATATACTCTTGAACAATGTGAACCTTTAATGCTGAATTACCCATAAGTTCTCTATGCTCTACAATAGTCTTTCCCTCGAAGTTATCTCTAACGAGAGAAACAAGTCTTCCCCAGCTACCTATTGGAGGTTTGTCTATTAGAGGGAAACCTTTTTGCTCATAAGCTTTCAAAGCAGCATCTGGAGACATTGCAATTATGGAGTCTGGTATAGGTATTCCATGTTTATATAACCTTGAGTATGTTAATATCTTGTCTCCACAGATATTGATGGCATCAACGGAATTTATTGTATGCACACCAGCTGCTTCGAATACCGCAGATGAATATAACGCTCTGTACATACTAACAGGCCTTATTATTGCAACATCATATCTTCCTAGTCCCTTATTGAATGGTATAGGTTCTTGGCCTACGTTTATTATATCGTAGGGAACTTGTTTTACATCTAGTGCTTTTGCTATTAACTTCTCTTCTTGTCTTATTATATCCACTATTAACGCCGCTCTCATATTCCAGCACCATATTCCTTTACTTCGTTAAATGTTAACTTATCTTGTATAGAAAAAGACTTAGTTACCTCATTCCCTAATCTACCGTTTAAAATTAAAGGTATATTATAATCGACGGCAATACGCCTCACCTCATAATCTAACTTCTTAAGATATCCATCAGTTACCACAATATCAACTTTTCTATCCTTAATGAGGGAAATTGCTTCCTTAACATCGACGCTTTCGATACCTTCTATCTCAGCTCCTTGTATCGTATAAGTAGTTAAACCAAACTCGCTTAGATTCTTAGCTGAAAGTGCTAAATACTCCTTGTTAGTCCTTCCATAAACCAGTGCAACTGAACCTCTTGAAGGAATTCTGTTAGGAGCTACGGCTAACCAACTCTTAAGCAGTGCATCGTAAAAGTCTACGCCTAAAGCCGCTGCCTCTCCAGTACTCTTCATTTCTGGCCCTAAATATGGATATGCACCTTTCAATTGTGCCCATGAGAACTGAGCAGACTTTACTCCCCATACTTTAGGCTTCAGTTCCTTAAACCCATCGAAATCAAACCCCTTCAGAATACCCTCTAGGGCTAACGATATTATATTATTTCCTACTACCTTACTACTGAAGGGCATGGACCTACTAGCTCTTAGGTTAAGTTCAATAATATAGGGCTCTCCGTCTTTTACTACAAATTGTACATTAAACGGACCCTTAATCTCCAACTCCCTCATAATGGCATAAACACTGTTCTTCATTTTTTCAACTGTAATTTCACTTAACTTTCTATACGGTATAGACATAGTTGCATCTCCGCTGTGGACTCCTGCCTCTTCTACATGTTCCATTACTATTCCGTAAACGGCCTTGCCATCAGATGCGCCATCTATCTCTGCTTCTATAGCGTTTTCTATGTACTTTGATACAACTACTGGATGTTCTGAGGATAGCTCTGTAGCCTTCCTTAAATAAACCATTAACTCGTTATCATCATAAACTATCTTCATTGCCGAACCACTGAGTACGTAGCTAGGTCTTACTAAGACTGGGTAGCCAACACGAGATACGAATTGCTTTACTTCCTCGAGTGATTTAGCAGAAACCCATTCAGGTTGTTTAATGCCGAGCTTATCTAAGAGTTTAGAGAACTTTTCCCTATCTTCCGCATTATCAACACTTTTTCCGGAAGTTCCCAATAATCTAATTCCTTCATCTTCTAGCTTTTTAGAGATACTGTTACCTATCTGTCCACCCGTAAAAGTGGCTACATATGCAAACCTTTCTTTCCTTACAATATCTAATACCCTCTCCACGTTAATCTCGTCAAAGTACAATTTCCTAGTTATATCCCAGTCAGTGGATACGGTTTCAGGATTATAATTAAGAATTGAGACCTCATCAAAGTAATCCTTTGCCGCGTCGAGAAGCGAAACTACACTCCAGTCAAATTCCACTGATACACCTATTCTAAAGCCACCTGCACCTATGATCAGGAGCTTTGAACTAGTCTCGGAAAACTCTATATCATCTTCTGTCCCGTTATAAGTTAAGTAGAGATAGTTAGTAACTGCAGGCCATTCACCTGCCAAAGTATCTATTTGTTTGACTTTCGGTTCAATTCCTAGTTTCTCTCTCATAGCTCTGATTTCCCTTTCGCTTATGTTCAAAGCTTTTGCTAACTGGTAATCGCTAAATCCGAGCTTCTTAGCCTTCAGTAACGACTTTTTGTCGAGCTGTTTAGTCTTCTTCAACTCCTCATAGAACTCCACTACATTCTTAATCTTATTGAGGAAGAATTTCCCTATTCCAGTAGCGTCGTATACTTCATCTATAGTAGCTCCCTCTTTGAAAGCCTTTGCTGCATATAAGAACCAGTATGGTCTTCTGTTCTTTAAGTTCTCTAGAGCTTCAATCTTCTTCATCTTGGACTCATAAATTTTACCGCCCACTAGACCCGGTTCACCTATATCTAGCATTCTTATGGCTTTCTGTAAAGTTTCCTCAAACGACCTCCCTATGCTCATTACTTCTCCTACACTTTTCAT